>JBBTKS010000107.1:0-1528 GCA_038058885.1 Pseudomonadota bacterium | reverse complement strand
GCTTCGTCGCGCAATTGCCGCGCCCATTGCTCGTAGCGCTCGTCGGCCTTGCGCGCGTGGATCTGCTGGCGCGCGGCGGCCTCCAGGCGTTCCTGGGTGATATCGTGGCTGCGCCGGCCGAGCACCTGGATGAGATGCAGGCCGAATGACGTGCGTACCGGCTGGCTCAGCTGGTTCGGCTTGAGCGCGTTCATGGCCTTTTCGAACTCCGGCACCATCATGCCGGGATTGACCCAGCCGAGGTCGCCGCCGCTGGCGGCCGAGCCGGTATCTTCGGAATGCGCGCGCGCCAGCGCCGCGAAATCATCGCCGTTCTCGACGCGTTCGCGCAGATGCAGCAGCTTCTGGCGCGCGTCCTCCAACGACTGGATTTCGCTCGTCCGCAGCAGAATGTGACGCACGTGAGTCTGGGTCACGGCCTCGGCCTGCGCCGCGCCGCGCTTGTCGTTCAGCTTCAGGATATGGAATCCGTTGGGGCTGCGCAGGGTTTCGCTGATGTCGCCGGGCGACATGCCCTTGAGCGCACCCAGAAACAGTTCGGGCAGCTCGCCCGGCTTTTTCCAGCCGAGACCGCCGCCCTTGAGGGCATCCGCCCCCTGCGAGTAGCTGACGGCGATTTGCTCGAAATCGGCCCCCGCTTTCAACTGACGCAGGGTATCCTCGGCGCGCTTCTTCGCCGCCTGAATCGCCTCGGGCGAGGCCGACTCGGGAATGCCGATCAGGATGTGCGAAAGATTGTAGGTAACGTCCATGTCCGCCCGGCTCTGCGGATTTTCCAGAAAGTGGCTGAGCTCGCTATCGGTCACGTTGACACGGTTGTTGATTTCGCGTTCCAGCAGTTGCTGGATGGTCAGCTGGTCGCGGGTCTGGGCGCGAAACGCCGCGACATCCATGCCGCTCTTCACCAGGGCCTTGCGGAAATTCTCCACGCTCAGATTGTTGCGCCGGGCGATGGTTTCGATCGCCTGATCCACTTCGGATTCGCCCACGCGAATGCC
The DNA here is from genome assembly GCA_038058885.1 of Pseudomonadota bacterium. Taxonomy (GTDB): domain Bacteria; phylum Pseudomonadota; class Gammaproteobacteria; order Acidiferrobacterales; family Sulfurifustaceae; genus Sulfuricaulis. The sequence goes on along the minus strand of JBBTKS010000107.1, from coordinate 530 downwards.
GATCTGTACGGCGAGCTGGAGCTGCAGACGCTCCAGCACCATCCGATCGAGCAGTTGTTTCCGGAGTATGTTGTCCGGAGGTGTTTTGATTTTTTCGAGAACCAGTTGTTTCTTGGTTTCCAAGAGACGGTTCGCCAGTTCGGTATCGGTGATCACGTCGTCGTTGACGATGACCAGGATGCGGTCGATTCCCCCGTCGGCTTTTGGGGGCGCGGGGGTGGCCGCCATGATGGACGGCGGCAGCAGAAGGAGCAGCCCGAGTATCGCACTCCAGGACGAGGTGGGTTTGGCAACAGGATGCATGATTTCCGATATGGGTTCTCAGTGACCGACACGCCGGCGCGGGGCACCGGAGTAACGCTAGGATAACATGAACTAGGGAGCGGTGGCCTCCGGCGCGGTGGATCGCGAGGGGAAGGAAAACACGCTTTCGCGCAGCGGGCTGTCCGGTACATGGCCGAGCTTGGACAGGCCGGTCAGCTCCAGCTCAAACATGATGGATTTGACCTGGCTGGCGTCATTGTTGTGCA
>JBBTKS010000106.1:0-1482 GCA_038058885.1 Pseudomonadota bacterium | reverse complement strand
CGCTGGCAATCAGGGAGCAGGCCCTCGGCCCGGACCACCCCGATGTGGCCCAGAGTTTGAACAATTTCGCAGGGCTGTACTACGTCCAAGGCCGATACGCGCAGGCCGAGCCGCTCTACAAACGCTCGCTGGCAATCAGGGAGCAGGCCCTCGGCCCGGACCACCCCGATGTGGCCCAGAGCCTTGAAAATATGGCGGCGCTCTTTCGGAAAACAGGCCGTGAAAAGGAAGCGGGGGCGCTGGAAAAACGAGCCGCAACAATCCGGGCAACCAAGCTATGACCCCATAAGCCGGTCAGCCCTTGGCCAGCCTCGAACCGCCGGCGCACCACTTCCGCCACATCACCCGATACACCTGCTCCAGATTGCGCGTAAAGGCTGGGCCATCGCAGAGGGAAGAGGCGCCGACGCGCGCGCGCAACCCTGTGCGCAGCTTCGAGAGGCCGCCAATATCTCTTCCTAACCTGGCTGCAATCTCGACATAGTGCTCAGGCGTATCGGCAATCAACTCTTTCAACCCCACGGTCTGAAGCAAGCCAGCCCCAATGCAGGAAGAAAATGACTTGCCCGGCAGCGTGATAACCGGCAGCCCCATCCAGAGCGCCTCACAAGTCGTCCAACCGCCGCAATACGGGAAAGGATCCAGGGCAATGTCAATCTGCTCGTAATATTTCAGCAGTTCAGCGTGGGGCGAATACCCCAGGAGGTCCACGCGGTGTGGCTCGATGGCATGCTCCTGGAACAGCCTGTGATACCGTTCCCGGACGCTCTGATCGCTCAATGCGCGGGTCTTCAACACCAGTCTGGATTCCGGCAGTCTCTTCAATATCTCCGCCCAAACCCTCACCACCTCGGCATTCATCTTGGACAAATTGTTGAAGCATCCAAAGGTCGGATACCCCCGCACAACAGCCGGACAGGACGACACGGCAGGGGTGGATACCGGAGGACGAAAACACAAATGGTTCGCGGGCATGTGGGCGAGCTGCTCCGTAAAGGCCTGCGCCCCCATGGGAGGGGAGTAAAACCCGTCGGCGAGCAAATAGTCCATTGTCTCCAGCCCTGTAGACGTAAAAAACCCAATCCAGGTGACTTGCACCGGCGCCGGTTTTCTCGCAAACACAAGAAGCCGGTTGCCCGCGGTGTGCCCGGACATGTCCACAAGGATATCAATCTCATCCTCCCGGATCATCCCGGCAACCGCATCATCGCCCTTCCACGCGATATCACGCCATTGATCGGCGTGGGTTCGTATCCGTGCCGTCCATTCGTCGGCAACCGATACGCCCGAATAACAGAAGACCGTGACCTTGGATTTGTCATGCTCCGCAAGCACCGGTTCGAGAAAATATCCGATGGGGTGGCGTTTGAAGTCCGCCGACACGTACCCGATGCGCAACGGTCGTTCAGGATCCGGCTGATTGGTATGAGGCCTGATCTGAGCAGCGAACTTCCTGGCATGCCGCTCGTGCCATTCCCTGCA
>JBBTKS010000105.1:0-1534 GCA_038058885.1 Pseudomonadota bacterium | reverse complement strand
AGTCGCCTGGCTCGTGGGCGTCGAGGGTGTCTCGCCGCATGCGATTCTGGCGGTGACCTTCACCAACAAGGCCGCGGCCGAGATGCGCGGGCGCATCGAAACCATGCTGCAGGTGCCGGTGGGGGGCATGTGGATCGGGACTTTTCACGGGCTGTCGCACCGCTTGCTGCGCACCCACTGGCGCGAGGCAAATCTCCCGCAGGCATTCCAGATTCTTGATAGTGAAGACCAACTTAGAGTCATCCGGCGGCTGCTGAAAGGCCTGAACATGGACGAGGCCTACTGGCCGCCGAAGCAGGCGATGTGGTTCATCAACGGACACAAGGAAGAAGGCCGGCGGCCCAAGGACATCGGCGAGTCGAACGATCCGACCCAGCGCGAGCTGCGCCGGGTGTATGCGGCCTACGAGGAAACCTGTCAGCGCTCCGGACTGGTGGACTTCGCCGAACTGTTGCTGCGCGTTTACGAAATGCTGCGCGACAACGAAACCATGCGCGCCCATTACCAGGCGCGCTTCCGCCACGTGCTGGTCGACGAGTTCCAGGACACGAACCGGATTCAATACGCCTGGCTGCGGCTGTTCGTCGGGCCCGAGCGCAACCTGTTCGTGGTCGGCGACGACGACCAGTCCATCTACGGCTGGCGCGGCGCGAAAGTGGAGAATATTTTAAAGTTCGACAGCGATTTTCCCGGCACGCGCGTCATTCGTCTCGAGCAGAACTATCGCTCCACCGGCACCATCCTCAAGGCCGCCAATGCCGTGATCGGTCACAACACCGGACGCCTCGGCAAGAATCTCTGGACCGCGGGCGAAATCGGCGAGCCGATTCAGCTGTACACCGCTTACACCGATTTCGATGAGGCGCGTTTTGTGATCGACCGGATTCAGGACTGGGTGGCGCAAGGACATGCGCGCGCCGAGTGCGCGGTGCTGTATCGCTCGAACGCGCAGTCGCGTTTATTCGAAGAACGGCTGATCAACGAGGGCATTCCCTATCGCGTTTATGGCGGCCTGCGTTTCTTCGAACGCGCCGAGATCAAGGACGCGCTCGCCTATCTGCGGCTCATGGCCAGCCGCCACGGCGATCCCTCGTTCGAGCGCGTCGTGAACCTGCCGACGCGCGGCATCGGCGCCAAGACCGTGGACGCCGTGCGCGAACGCGCCAAGGGTGAAAAAATTTCCCTGTGGGAGGCGGCACTGAAACTGATCGCCTCGCCCGAACTGCCGGCCCGCGCGCGCGAGGCGTTGAATGTCTTCCTGCAGCTGATCGAGCGCCTGGCGCGCGAGACCGCGGGGCTCACGCTCGGTGAGTTGGTGGAGCACATGCTGGCGGGCAGCGGACTGATCGAGCACTACCAGAAGGAAAAGGGCGAAAAAGCCGAATCGCGCGTGGAAAACCTGGAGGAACTCATCAACGCCGCGCGCGGGTACGAGCACGACGAGGCCGAGGGCCTCGATCCGCTGTCCTCGTTTCTGGCACATGCGGCGCTGGAGGCCGGCGAGGGCCAAGCCGAGGCCTGGGAGGACTGCGTG
>JBBTKS010000104.1:3486-4316 GCA_038058885.1 Pseudomonadota bacterium | reverse complement strand
GTGTGCCTCGGCCTCCAGATAAAGCAGCTGCCCGATAGCACCGCATTCCCAGTAAAGCCGGCGATAAAACCACGGGCCGTGGGCCCTGAGCGGCTGCTCGAACTCGGTCAGCATGGCCACGGCGAACACGCCGTCGGCGGCGATCTCCTGGTGACAGCTCACGCGCTCGGCAAGTTTACGGCAGTCGCCGGCCGCCAACCCATATATAGGTAAAGTGTCGGGACATCCCTCCAGCCCGGTCCAGTCGAATTCGCGACCGAACGCCTCCTGCATCTGTTTCTTTTTGGCGGGGTCGCGTATCAGAAGATAAAGTCCGGGCGGAACATCCTGCACGCGATGCACGAACAGCAGCAGATGCACCACGGGTGACCACGGCAGCGCGTTGCAGGGAAACCGGCGCGTGTCGGGCAGACATCGTTGCAACATCGAATAGAACGCCGCGCGTGAAACGCCCGTCTTTCCATCCATCGCCACGGCGCTGCGGCGACGGTGCACCAGATGCCGCAGAAGCACCGGGGGATCGGCGAATGCCGGTTCGGCCCCTTCCGCGGACGTCACGGCAGGATAAGGCGCAACGCCCTCGGCCTTGCGGGTCGCCGCCTCCACCTCATCGATGATCGGCCAGGAGCGATGATCGGGGCTCAGGATATTCGGTGTGCCGCTCCATTCGCCTTGCGCGATAGCTTGAATCGCCGCGCGCGGGCGTCAACAATCTTGCCGACAAGAATGACCCGACATGGCGGCACCACGGCCCCGCGAAACTTGGCGTCGTCGATGCCGCCGAAGCCGAGAAACGATCCCTCGATCGGCATCAGCAAGTGCTGCACAAA
>JBBTKS010000104.1:0-3476 GCA_038058885.1 Pseudomonadota bacterium | reverse complement strand
GCGGATACACGGCGAGCAAACACTCCGGCCGTTCGGCTTCGGGCCCATGCTCGCGCGACAAGCCAAGAAGCGCGGCGATGGCCTCGTCGCCCGGATCATCCAGCAGCGATGCCTTCCACCCGAGCGCGGCCGCGGCAAAACCGAGCGCGGCGATCGCATGGCCGGTGTCGTGCTGGCAGTAACGAAACGCGCGGCTGCCGTATTTCCACGCCTCACGCCAGTAGATGGATGACAGGCCGACGATCAACGATGGCGGCGGAAGATCGGCGACCAGATCGCGCCACACATCGAGCGCGAAACGGGTGCGTACTTCAAGCGCGTGAATCCGTGGCGCGTAATGGCAGACCACGGGCGTATCGAGCAGGCCCGAAACCGGGCCGCTGATCAGACAGGCTTCGGTCGGATGCAGATTACCGCTCGAGGGATTGACGCGCAGCGCCCAGCGGTTTTGGCCCGCCTGCTTCCAGGCGGACAAGGCCAGACTGTCGTAAAGCAGCCGTGAGACGGTTTCGCGGGTGAGCGCCGCCGGTTCAACGCGGCCTTCGATCAGTGCCCGCGCATAAGCCGGACCATCGGCGTGTGGAAATTTGTCGAGCGGGACCACTTCGCAACCGGCATAGCGCCGGAACGGATCGGGCTGCGTCGCCCAGTCGAGAAAACCCGGCCCGGGTGCATAGGCGTTGATGTGATGCTTGGTGGCGTCGTGGTAGGCGAAGACTTTTTCCAGACTGGCGGGCATGACAACGGATTGTAACGCCCCCTGCCGTCAGGGTCCGCTCCATCATCGCGGTATCCGGAGACCACCTTATAAAAAACACCACACCGGCAACCCGGGCGGGTCGCCGGTGTTGGCTGGGCTGCTAGCGTCGCTTCTTTTTTGCGGCCGCGAGATCGCGCTTGAGCTTGTCGCGCTCGGCCTTGAGTTTGGAGAGTTCGGCCGTGCGTGCGTCCGCCGTGGACTGCATCTGGTTGACCCTGGCGCGCAACTCGTCCGCTTCCTTGGTCTTGTCGGCGGCCTGTTGCTTGGCGCTGGCCAGGTCTTTTTCCAGCTGGGTCACTTTGGTATTGAGTGCTTCGATTTCCTTCTTACCGCATCCCACCGGGCCGGCCACGAGAAATGCCGCCAGAATGGCCCACAGCACGTAACGCTTCATACACGCTCCTGATAAATTGACTATTATTGATAGAGGCCTGTCCGCCACGCAAAACACCCGGGCGCAGCGAAGCTGATGATACGCGGCGCGGGGGGTGAGTCAATGCATGGCAAACCGGCTCCCTTTTCCGGTGAGAGCGTGTAATGAAATTTTTCGCGTCTCCCGCCGGTCAAAGTGTGACAGGAGGTATTAACGATGCGGCTGCCTTCGCTCTATCAGTTCTTCCGCCACCAGGTGGGCCACGGCTTTCACCGCCACGGTATCACCGAACCGGCCACGGTGGATTACGTCAGCGACATCCTGACCCGGTTCGCCCAGGTGCGGCAGTTATACTCGCTGCGAGACGCCAACGACCGGCCACTGGAGTACATCGTGGACATGCTCGAGACCTGGCACATGGCGCAAGGCGGAGCGGGAAGCCCCGGCCGGGGGCGCTTCATTCTGCGGCATCTTGGGGAATACACGCTGTTCATGAGCGGACTGTTCCGCGACCGGCTGCGCCGGCGCGGCGAGCTCGATTATTACCTCGCGCATGGCAGCAGCGCCTACTGGCGCTGTGCTGATTACGAAGTGAATCCCCGGCAACGGCAGGTGTACTGGCATCTGCATCAGGACTTCGGGCGCATCTCCAGCACGCTGGATAACATGCGCCGCGAGCAGTTCCCGCTCCCGCCTTCCGCAGACAACGTGCTAACCGCCTTTTGGCGGGTTTGACGCTGGTACTTACCGGCGACCCAGGCCGGACAGGCCGTCCCGGCGATCTTTCCTGAAGCGGCGATCTTTCATCTGCGGGTCCCAGCGCAGGAACCCGCGCCGGTCAAGCGGCTCCCGGCGGCGATCGGCCTTGCGGCGGTCACCGTGTTCGAGGAAATCATAAGGAACGTTGTTGTAATTCTGCACCGCGCCCACCCCACACTCCGAAAAACCGGACGGTCCCCGCCGCCTCTTTGCCGCTAATGTAACATCCCCGGCCGACCAATCCCAACCGGCCCCCGCCATCCCGTCAACCGCCGGGCGCATCACGCGTTGTTACAAGGAGTTGCAGGGCGGCGTCGCCCCGGGTCTGGCGAGGATGCCGGTGATGGCTGATGATAGCGGACCAATGCCGGAGCCTGATGTCAGGGCGGAATGATGACGCAAACGGGGTGGCCGGCGATAAACCGATAATGAGGAATCTCCGCTGGAGCCCACGCAAGCCCTGGATCGTTTTCTCGCCGGTGTCGAGCGGCGCGCGTTTCTGAAGGCACGGTTCGCCCTCGGCAATGCCGATGATGCGCTCGACGTCGTGCAGGACGCGATGCTGCAGTTGGTCCGGAGCTACGCCAACCGCGGCGAGCAGGAATGGGGACCGCTGTTTCATACCATCCTGCAAAGCCGCATCAGCGACTGGCGCCGGCGCGCCAAGGTGCGCAACCGGCTGCGTGTCTGGTTCGGCGGCAAGGAACAGGACGACGACAGCGACCCGCTGCAGAACATGGTCGATAACCGCAGCCCGGACCCGCCAGGGCAGTTGCGGGACAAACAGGCGATGGCGGTGCTGGAGGCGGCAATACACAAACTGCCGCCGCGTCAGCAGCAGGCGTTCATGCTGCGGGTGTGGGAAGGGCTGGACATCGCGCAGACGGCACGCGCGATGAAGTGTTCGGAAGGCAGCGTCAAGACGCATTACTCGCGCGCAGTGCATACCCTGCGCGAACAACTGGAGGGTCATTATTAACTAAGGTAGGGTGCGCCCTGCGCACCGATCCACAGTTCAACGACCCAAGTGGTGCGTGGGACGCACCCTACAAAAGAAGTCTTTATCGGCAGATATGGATAAGGAAGATAAATTTCTGAAAGACGCAAAACGCGCGCTGGATGACGCCGAGAAAAATCTCGACGCCGGCACCGTCGCGCGCCTGCGCGCCGCGCGCCGCGAGGCCATCGAGCAAGGCCTGCGCCGGCCATCGCGCATGCGTCCGGGCTGGCTGCTGCCGCTAGGCGGCCTCGCCACCGCCGCCATTGTGTTTGCCGTCGCCGGCCTGTTGTGGTTCTCGGCGCCGAATCCGAATCTCTTGCAGGCGAATGTGAGCGACATTGAACTGCTCACGGCGCACGAGAACCCGGAATTTTTCGCTGATCTGGATTTTCTCGACTGGCTGGAGCACAACGACAATGGCACCACCGGCTGAGCGGGTGGCCATCGGCCTGCTGCTGATCTCCCTGTCGGCAGTTGCGGCGGAGTCACCGCCAGCGCCCGACATGAATTTGATCGAATTTCTCGGAAGCGTTGATGTTGGCACGAAGAGCGCGTCAGCGACGGAAGTTCTGACCGCCATCGAC
>JBBTKS010000103.1:0-1998 GCA_038058885.1 Pseudomonadota bacterium | reverse complement strand
TTACGGGGTTTTGGTGACAATTCCATGGCACTCGAGGCATTGATCTTTGACGTGGACGGAACCCTGGCCGACACCGAGCGTGACGGACACCGGGTGGCGTTCAACCAGGCGTTCGTTGAGGCCGGGCTGGACTGGCGCTGGGATGTGGCTTTGTACGGCGAATTGCTGGATGTCACCGGCGGCAAGGAGCGCATGCGCCATTACATCGACCGGTATCGCCCGGATTACCAAAAGCCCGCCGATTTCGAGGCATTAGTCGCGCGTTTGCACATGGCCAAGGCGCGACACTACGCATCGCTGATCGAGCGCAAGGGAATCCCCCTTCGGCCGGGCGTGCGGCGCCTGCTCGAGGAGGCGCGTACTCGCGGCGTGCGCCTGGCCATTGCCACGACCACCACGCCGGGCAATGTCACCGCGTTGCTGCGCCACGCCATTTCACCCGAAGCCGAGTCCTGGTTCGAGGTGATCGGGGCGGGCGACGTGGTGGTGGCGAAAAAACCGGCGCCTGATATCTACTATTATGTTCTCGATCGATTGCGTCTCGCGCCTGCGCAATGCATGGCGTTCGAGGATTCGGAAAACGGCCTGCGCGCGGCGCAGGCGGCAGGCCTCAAGACCGTCATCACGGTGAACGACTACACGCGTGCACATGATTTTCGCGGCGCGGCCATCGTGCTCGATCATCTCGGCGAGCCCGGCCGGCCGTTTCAAGTGTTGACCGGATACGCCGTGAATGGCGCAAGCTGTCTCGATCTCAAACTGCTGGGGCAGTTACAGGCTGACGCATGAAGCCATTTGCCAGACGCCTGACCCGGATCGAACCGTTTCACGTGATGGATATCCTGGCGCGCGCCCGCGCCATGGAGGCGCAGGGACGGTCCATCATCCATATGGAAATCGGCGAACCGGATTTCCCGACCGCGGCGGGTATCGTGCAGGCCGGCATCGCGGCGCTCCAGGCCGGACATACGCATTACACGCCCGCGCTCGGACTGCCCGAGCTGCGCGCGGCCATCGCCGCCAGTTATCCAGCCCGTGCGCGTCCCGATCCCGGGCGGGTCGTGGTGACGCCGGGCGCCTCGGGTGCGCTGCAATTGATTTTCGCGGCATTGATAAATCCCGGCGATCAAGTGCTCATGGCCGATCCGGGTTACCCCTGCAACCGCCATTTTGTGCGCCTGTTCGAGGGGGAGGCGGTAAGCATTCCCGTGGATGCTCCGACGGCATACCAGCTCAATGCCGATCTGATCCGTCGTCACTGGACAAAACGCACGGTCGCGGTACTGCTTGCCTCGCCGTCCAATCCCACCGGCACGCTGATTTCCACCGACGAGATGGCGGAGATCGTGCGGACCGTGGCGGAACTGGGCGGCGTGCTGATCGTGGATGAAATCTACCACGGACTGGTTTACGGGGAGGAGGCGGTGACGGCGCTGTCGTATTCACCGGAGGTATTCGTGGTCAACAGTTTTTCCAAGTATTACGGCATGACCGGCTGGCGGCTCGGCTGGCTGGTGGCGCCGACGGATTACATCCCGTCGATCGACAAGCTCGCCCAGAATATTTTCCTGGCCTCGAGCACCATGGCGCAACACGCGGCGCTAGCGGCATTCAGCCCCGTCGTGCAGCGAGAGCTGGCGCAACGCCGGGATATTTTCCGCGAGCGGCGTGATTATCTCCTGCCGGCCTTGCGCGACCTGGGGTTTATCATCCCGGTGGCGCCGACGGGGGCATTCTATTTATATGCGGATTGTTCGAGCTTCACCGATGACAGTCAGGCGTTGGCGCTCGATTTGCTCGATCGCGCCGGTGTGGCCATCACACCGGGTCTCGATTTCGGGATCCACCAGGCGGCGCGGCATGCGCGTTTTTCCTACGCCAACACGCTCGAAAATCTGCGCGAAGGCGTTTCCCGGCTGCGGGATTACTTTATGAATACCCAGGGAAACTCTGATTAAGTATGCCGTTCGCCCTGAGCCTGTCGAAGGGTGAACGGCA
>JBBTKS010000102.1:0-1428 GCA_038058885.1 Pseudomonadota bacterium | reverse complement strand
CCAGCGACGCAAAGCGCTGGTACTTGCGCATCGAGGACTCCGACATGCGCACGTTGGTGACGAACACCGGAATCGAACGCGCGCGGCACTGGTGAAAAATATTCGGCCACAGCTCGGTCTCCATGACGATCGCCATCACGGGTCGCGTGCGATCGAGAAAGCGCCGGACCGCCGCGGGGTAATCGTAGGGCGCGTAGCAATGCGACAGCTTGCCGTTGAAGAGCTCCCGCACCTGCGCCGAGCCGGTCGGCGTCATGGTGGTGATGAGCAGCGGGTGATCGGGATAGCGGGCGGTGAGTTCGCGCACCAGCGGCAGCGCCGCGCGCACCTCGCCGACCGACACCGCGTGGATCCAGATCACGCGTGGCGTAGAGAGCGGGTCGATGAATCCGAAGCGCTCCGGGATGCGCCGCCAGTAATCCGGGTTGCGCAGCCCGCGCCACAGCAGGCGCAGCAGCACGTAGGGGAACAGCAGTCGCAGGAACCAGTTATAGGCGGCGTGCATGTGACAGGCCCGGTGGCGGATGTTCGGAATTATCGCATGCGCGGTGCGCGTGCATCCCGGCGATTTTTCAGCATAGAATAGCCCATGCCCGAGCGCCTGTCCGCCGTGATCATCACCCGCGACGCGGCCACCCTGCTTCCCGAATGCCTCGAAAGCGTCCGCTTCGCGGATGAACTCCTGATCGTGGACTCCGGCAGCCAGGACGCCACGCGCGCGATCGCCAAGCGCCACGGCGCGCGCTTCCTGCACCAGGACTGGCTCGGCTACGGCAAACAGAAGCAGTTCGCCGTGGAACGGGCCGCCAACGACTGGGTGATCTGCCTCGACGCCGACGAGCGCGTGAGCCCGGAACTGGCGCATCGCATTCAGGAAGCCCTGCGCGCCCCGCCCTTCTTCGCCTACGACATGCCGCGCTGCAACCGCTTCATGGGCCGCTGGCTGCGCCACGGCGAGGGCTATCCCGACCCCAACCTGCGGCTGTTTCACCGCGGCCATGCGCACTGGAGCGACGACCCGATCCACGAACACGTCGTTACCACCGACCCGGTCGGCCGGCTCGACGGCGACCTGCTGCACGACAGCGCCGTCAGCCTCGCCGAGTATCTCGACAAGCAGAACCGCTACACCACGCTGCAGGCGGAACGGATGCACGCGCAGGGCAAACGCGTCACCGCGCTGCGGCTGGTGCTGTCACCGCTCGGGCGGTTCATCAAGTTCTATTTTCTGCGGCGGGGATTTCTCGACGGCGTGCCGGGGCTGGTGCACATCGCCATCGGTTGCTTCAACAGTTTCATGAAATACGCGAAGCTGATGCAACTTTCACGCACAGCGAAAAAGTAGCCCGCATGGAGCGGAGCGCAATGCGGGGAAACCATTCCGATCCCGGATTCCATTTCATTCCATCCGGGCTACATAAAACTATT
>JBBTKS010000101.1:0-9411 GCA_038058885.1 Pseudomonadota bacterium | reverse complement strand
CGGTGTGCGCTTCGAGCAGCCCGAACATGCGCTCCATGTCGGCCAGCGAATGGCGGATTTCGCGATAGACGAAGCCGAGAAAATGCAGCGGCATGTAAAGCTGGATGAGGAAGGCGTTGACCAGCACCAGATCGCCGATGCTCATGGTCCCGCGCACCACGCCCTGGCCGGCCATGAGCATGAGGATCGTGACGCCCACGGCGATGACCGCGCCCTGGCCGGTGTTGAGCAGTGACAGCGAAGTCTGGTTGCGGACCGCGGCTTTCTCCCAGGATTGCAGGGTTTCGTCGTAGCGGCGCGCCTCGAAACCTTCGTTGCCGAAATACTTGACGGTTTCGTAATTGAGCAGGCTGTCGATCGCGCGGGTGTTGGCCTTGGAATCCATTTCGTTCATGTTGCGGCGGAAGATCATGCGCCACTCGGTGACCACGAGCGTGAACGCGATGTACACCACCAGCGTGGCCAGCGTCACCACGCAGAACCACGGGTCGTATTTGACGAGCAGGATGATCGCCACGAAACCGATTTCAAGGATCGTCGGCAGGATGTTGAACAGCATGAAGTTGAGCAGGAAGCGGATGCCCGCGGTGCCGCGCTCGATGTCGCGCGACATGCCGCCGGTCTGGCGCTCGAGGTGGAAGCGCAGCGAAAGATTGTGCAGGTGCTCGAACACCCTGAGCGCCACGCGCCGGATCGAGCGTTGCGTGACCTTGGCGAACACCATGTCGCGCAGTTCGCCGAACGTCGAGTTGGCCAGCCGCAGCGCGCCGTAGGCGAGGAGCAGGAAAACCGGCAGTGCGAGCATGGACTGGGACGGGGTGAGCGCGTCCACGATTTCCTTGAGCACCAGCGGGACGGAAACGGTCGCGACCTTGGCGAGCGCCAGAAACGCGAGCGCCAGCACCACCCGCCCGCGGAATTCCCACAGATAGGGCAAAAGCGATTTGATCGCTTTCCAGTCGCTCTGGCGGGCGGGGGGGTTTCCGTAATGTTTTGGGCGCATCGGCTTGGCGGCGTCAAAGCGAGGGTGGAACGAATTCTACCCGATCTGCGTCATATCCTTGTAACGATTGTCCGCGAATCGACTGCCGGCATGGCCGGGGACGATGAGTGGGCCTGAACCATCGGCTCCGCTGCGGAGAGAGGCGGTGTCTGTGTTTGTCCGTTTGCGGGAAGCCATGCACAATCAGCCGGAGGGTAAAAACATGAAAAGAGCGCAGCGGGCATTCATATCAACACTGGGCCTGTGGGCATTTCTGGGACTGACGGGCATGACGGTATCGGCGGCGGAAAAGGCCGAATTACGCGGCGCCGGCCAGTTCGAGGTTCCCGGCTGGTTCAAGCGCTCGTTTCTCGACATGCCGGAAGACGTCGCCGAGGCCGCCCGGGACGGCAAGCGTTTGCTGCTCTATTTCGGCCAGGACGGCTGTCCGTACTGCGCCGCGCTGTTCAACACCAATTTCAGCCAGCCGCACATCGTGGATTACGCCCGCCGGCACTTCGATGCGATTGAATTCAATATCTGGGGCGATCGGGAGGTGACCGATTTTTTCGGCCGCAAGCTCCCGGAAAAGGAGTTCGCCGCGAACCTCAAGGTGTTGTTCACGCCCACGATCCTGCTGATCGGCGAAAAGGGCGAAACGGTGCTGCGCATCAACGGATATTACCCGCCGCACCAGTTCCTGGCGGCGCTGCAATACGTGGCGGAAAAACAGGAAGGAAAAATAACGTTCCGTGAATATCTCGCCAGACTCGCACCGCCACCGGCGAAAGGCGCATTGCATCCGGAGCCGTTTTTTGCCAAGCCACCCCATGACCTGAGCAAATTCGCGCCGGGGAAACCGCTCGCCGTATTTTTCGAGCAGAAAGATTGCGCCGGCTGCGACCGGATGCACAGCGAGATGCTGAGCGACCCCGAGACGCTGAAGTTGATCGCACGCTTTTACGTAATCCAGCTGGACCGCTGGAGCGATACGCCGGTGGTGACACCGGCGGGCCGACGGACCACGGCGCGCCAATGGGCGGATGAACTCAATATCGTGTACGTGCCGAATGTGGTGGTGTTCGATGCCGGGAAAGAGGTGATCCGGATCGAGGCGCTGATGAAGGGATTCCATGTCCAGTCGGTGCTGGACTATGTCGCCTCGGGGGCTTACAAAAAGCAGCCCAACCTGCAGCGTTTCATCCGCGAGCGTGCCGATGCCATGCGCGAGCGGGGCGTGGTGGTGGATATCTGGAGATGACTTAAGAAACCTATAATTTAATGATTATTTACCGCAAAGACGCGAAGAAAAACTTAAGAAGTTTGAATAACAAACCTTTGTGCCTTTGCGGCGAGAAAGAATATTTTTCAGACCTTCCTTGAATAACCGTTTAAACGGTATCAGCGCTTGCCGAGGGAAGTAAAGACCAGCGCCAGCCCCAGCACCACGAGGCCGACGAAGAAGAACAGCGTCCAGACCGGCATGCTGAGATCGAGAAAGGTCCATGTCACCTTGGCGCAATCGCCGGTGCCTTCCAGCACCAGCTTCAGCGTTTTAGCCAGAGGGAAGGTATCCAGCATGTAAGCGAAGTCATAGCTGCATCCGGGCTGCTGATCGAACGGCAGATGCTGTATCCACACGTGACGGCCGGCGACGCCGGCCCCGGCCCCGGCGGCGATGACGGTGAGCGCGCCGTAGAGGCGCCGGCCCCATTTGCCGGGATTGTGCAGTCCGCCGGCCAGCAGGATCAGTCCCACGCCGATGACACTCAGCCGCTGCAGGATGCACAACGGACAGGGCTCCAGATGATCGACGTATTGAAAATAAAGCGCTGCCGCCATCAGGCCGGCACAGACCGCGAAACCGCCCAGAAAAATCACGCGTTGCGACATGCTGTTATATCCGTGTTACGGGTTGCCCGGAGCAATATTGACGATCATGCCGTCGATCGTCCACCGTTTCAATAGCCCCGCCGCATGCAGCGCGACGTTCTGGGTGTCGATCCATTCGACTAAACCTTCGCATATCGTGGCGAAGCTTTCACCCGTGCGGGCGGCATCGATCGCCCAAGCCTCGTCCACGGACAGCGAGCGGAAAAAAATCTTGAGATCCTGGCGCCAGACCAGCCACGGCTGCGGCCATTCACCGGCTCTGGGTTCCTCGGGCGCCTGATCTTCCTTGATCGCCTTCCAGATGGCCGGAACATTCCAGCGCAGGTCCAGGCGGTGCACGGAAGCATGCAGCGCCAGACGCATCTCCGGCCAGGCCTCCGGGGGGATGGACGCCATGGCATCGAGGCCCACGCCAGGACTGTCCGGGGCATCGAAGGCCTCCGACATGGCCCATTCCAGTGCCGCCATTTCACCCAGACAGGGCTGGTCGCGGTAAGTCTCGGCCGACGCCAGGTATTCAGACAGGCGATCGCCGAAGTAGCGGATGGAAAAGTGCGTGGAGGGATGGATTTCGAGATACGCCAGCCCGAGCTTTTCAAATTCGTCATTTCCCATCCACGCGTGCAGGACGGGATAGTTGCTGTCGAGCGCCTCGAGCAACCGCAGTCGGTAGGCATCGTAATAGATGGCAAGACGCTGTTGGACGCTGATTTTCGCCGTGCCGGTCACCCGCGCGAGCATGGTTTCATCGCCGCGCAACAGGAACGACTGGAAATCGGCCTGCAGGCCGTGAAGCGGATTCATGCGGAGGCAGCCGAAGCCGCGAGTTGGCGCGTGGGGGAGCCCGCGATCCGGCGGGCGTGGTCGAGTTCGGCGATCAGTTCGGCCAGCGGCGGAATGTTATCGTCGCGTTCGATCATGGTCGAGACGCGCCCGAAACGGCGTACCGCCTGGGCGTATAGCTCCCACACCGGATCGATCACCGGCTCGTCATGGGTGTCGATAATGTAATCGCCGTGATGGCGGTGTCCGGCGAGATGAAACTGCCACACCCGCTCGACCGGGATGGCTTCAAGGTAGGTGAGCGGGTCGAATTCGTGATTGAAACTGCTGACGTAGATATTGTTGATGTCGAGCAGGATCCGGCAGTCGGCCCGTTCGACGATCTCGCGCAGGAATTCCCATTCGGTCATCTCCGATTCCGGGTAGGTGACGTAGCTCGACACGTTTTCGATCAGTATCCGGCGTCCCAGAAAATCCTGCACCTCGTTGAGTCGCGCGACCACATGGCTTATCGCCTCTTCGGTGTAGGGCAGAGGCAACAGGTCGTGGGCGTTGACGCCGCCCACGCCCGTCCAGCACAGGTGATCGGATAGCCACGCCGGCTCGATCCGGTCAGCCAGCGCCTTGAGCTGACGGAGATATTCCCGGTCGAGCGGATCGTGCGAACCGATGGAGAGCGAAACGCCGTGCATCGCCAGCGGGTAACGCGCGCGGATGCGATCGAGGTAATGGATCGGTTTGCCGCCGGGGACGAGATAATTTTCGGAAATGATTTCGAACCAGTCCACTGCCGGGGATTCGTTCAAAATCGTTTCATAATGCGCGGGACGCAACCCGAGGCCGAAGCCGAGGTAGGGGCGTTCAGTGTGCGGAGCTTTGTTCGGCATGGCGGGAAGAAAAAGCCGGGCGCGTTTAACCGTGCCCGGCTTGTTCGTTTTGAGAGACGTGGACAGTGTTACTTCTTTGGCATGTCCTTCATCTTGGCCTTGGCCGCGTCGCATTCAGCCTTGGACATGTATGTCCAGCCTTTGCCCTTGCAGCTGTTCTGGCCCTTGCAGGCGCTGTTGGCGGTCTGGCAGGCCGACTGGCCCTTGCAGGAATTCACGCCGTCGCAATGAACCTTGGCTTCACCCATGTGCTTCGCGGCCATGACCGGGGCGATGCCCGCGGTGGCGAACAGTCCGGCGGCGGCGGTGGCCAGGGCAAGGCCGGTGAGTTTCTTGGCAGTCATCATGATGATTGTCTCCGTATTGTTTCGTTTAAGGTTTGGTACGCGTGGATGATCCATTAAAGGGCCTCGGTAGGGCGATACAGATCAATCTCCCGACCCGGGATCAACCGAACGTATAAGACACACTATCCCTGTGCAAGTTCCAGACATATTCAGGGCCGGAACAATCTATCAGATATCCCTGGCGGCTGCCCAGCCGCCGGTCTGGCCAATCGGCGCAGTTAGGCGCTGATTTCCAGCCACCGTGGGACGGGGGATGGTTTTTCATCAATGGACGAGTTTTTTGTACTTGATGCGGTGCGGCTGCACCGCCTCCGTGCCCAGGCGGCGCTCCTTGTCCACCATGTAGTCGGCGTGGTTGCCTTCGAACCACACCGCGTGGCTGTCGCCCTCGAAGGCGAGCATGTGGGTGGCGATGCGGTCGAGGAACCAGCGGTCGTGCGAGATGATCACCGCGCAGCCGCCGAAGTCGAGCAGCGCCTCTTCGAGCGCGCGCAGCGTGTCCACGTCGAGATCGTTGGTCGGCTCGTCGAGCAGCAGCAGGTTGCCGCCGCTTTTGAGCAGCTTCGCCAGATGCACGCGGTTGCGCTCGCCGCCGGAAAGGTCCCGCACCAGTTTCTGCTGATCCGAG
Source organism: Pseudomonadota bacterium (assembly GCA_038058885.1). GTDB lineage: Bacteria > Pseudomonadota > Gammaproteobacteria > Acidiferrobacterales > Sulfurifustaceae > Sulfuricaulis. The sequence goes on along the minus strand of JBBTKS010000101.1, from coordinate 3,891 downwards.
CCGCGGAAATTGAAGCGGCCGCAATAGGCGCGCGACGGGACTTCGGTCTTGCCGATGAGCATGTTGTCGTGGCCGCCGGAGATTTCCTCCCACACGGTTTTTCCGCCGTCGAGCGTGTCACGGTTCTGGTCGACATAGGCGAGCTGCACGGTTTCGCCGATGCGCAGTTTCCCGCCGTCGGGTTTTTCCTGGCCGGTGATCATGCGGAACAAGGTTGTCTTGCCGGCGCCGTTCGGGCCGATCACGCCGACGATGCCGCCGCGCGGAAGATTGAAGCTGATACCGTCGATGAGCAGACGGTCGCCGTAACCCTTGGTCAGGTTTTCCGCCTGCACCACCACGTCGCCGAGGCGCGGGCCCGGCGGGATGAAGATTTCCTTGGTCTCATTGCGCTTCTGGAATTCCTGCGACGCGAGTTCCTCATAGGCCGCCAGGCGCGCCTTGCTCTTCGCGTGCCGGCCTTTCGGGTTGGTGCGCACCCACTCGAGCTCGTGTTTCAGCGTGCGCTGGCGCGCGGACTCCTGCTTTTCCTCGACGGCGAGCCGCTTCTGCTTCTGCTCGAGCCACGAGGAATAATTGCCTTTCCAGGGGATGCCCTCGCCGCGGTCGAGCTCGAGAATCCAGCCGGCGACGTTGTCGAGGAAATAACGGTCGTGGGTCACGGCCACGACGGTGCCGGGGTAATCGTGCAGAAAGCGCTCGAGCCAGGCGACCGATTCGGCGTCGAGATGGTTGGTCGGTTCGTCGAGCAGCAGCATGTCGGGTTGCGACAACAACAGTTTGCACAATGCCACGCGCCGGCGCTCGCCGCCGGAGAGCTTGGTGACGTCCGCCTCCCAGGGCGGCAGGCGCAGGGCATCGGCCGCGATCTCGAGCTTGCGGTCGAGGTCCCAGGCGCCGGCGGCGTCGATTTTTTCCTGCCATTTCCCCTGTTGTTCGATGAGTTTGTTCATCTCCTCATCGCTCATCGGTTCGCCGAACTTCATGCTGATTTCGTTGAATTTGTCGAGCAGCGCCTTGGTCTCCGCCACCGCTTCCTCGACGTTGCCGCGCACGTCTTTCTTGGGATCGAGTTGCGGTTCCTGCGAGAGAAAGCCGATGCGAATATTCGGCTGTGGACGCGCCTCGCCGTTGTACTCCTGTTCCACGCCGGCCATGATGCGCAGCAGCGTGGATTTTCCCGAGCCGTTCAGACCGAGCACGCCGATCTTGGCGCCGGGAAAGAAGGACAGGGAGATGTCCTTCAGGATCGTGCGGTTCGGCGGCACGATCTTGCTGACGCGATGCATGGTAAAGATGAATTGGCCGGACATGGAATAACCTTGCGTGGGTCAAAGGCGGCTTATTATAAATGGCGCGCGCGTGGAGGCAACGATTTCCCGCCCGTGGGAGCAGGCGGATACCCGGGGCACGGGCGCGGATTCAGCGGCGGGAAGTGGCCGCCCAGGTGGGCGAGCTGGTGTCGGAGGAAAGCGTCGTTTCGTCGGCGAACTCGTAATCGAGTTGGGAGTCGGCCTGCTGGAAATAATTCCCCTGCACGTAATCGAATCCGAGGTTCCAGAGAATCCCGAGATCGTCGGCCTTCTCGACGAATTTGGCAATGGTCTGCTTTTGCAACGCCTTGGCGAGGTCGACGATGGCCTTGAGCGAAGTACGGGTGAGGGAATCCGTCGACAGGTTGCGGATGAGCGACCCCGAGATCTTGAGAAAATCGATCGGCATGTCGCGCAGGCTGTTGAGCGTGGCGAGATTGTTGCCGAAGTTGTCGACCGAGAATCGGCAGCCGATTCGTCGCGCCGCCTGCATGAACATGGCGGCATCTCCGGGGCTCGCCATGACGGCCGATTCATCGGCCTCGAGTACCATGAATTCCGGTTTGACCCGCGCGGTCGACAGCTGCTTCTGAAGCAGAGAGAGGAGTTCAGGATCCTTGAGCGCCGCCGGGCACAGGTTGACGAAAAAGCTGGCCTGTCTTCCCTCGGCATGCAAGGCGGCGAGGGAATGGATTGACTGGCGTATGACCCAGCGGTCGATGGCGGCCAATAATCCCAGTTGGTCGGCCGCTCCCATGAATTCGCCGGCGTGAATCAGCTCGCCATGCCGGCCGACCAGGCGCAACAGGACCTCGAAATATTCCGCCGGATCGCCGTGCAGATTGACGATGGGTTGATAGGCGAGCTGAAAGCCGTCTTTTTCGAGAGCGGTTTTGAGGCGAATCTCCCAGTCCACGGCCGACGCCGGCATAACCGGCGTTGCCCGGTGCAAGTCCGCCGCCGGTATTTCCGCTACGCCGACGTGGGGGGGCGTTGACGCGGCTGCCTGTGGCGTCGGTGCCGGAACCGGTGCGGGCGCCGTTTTCTGCGGACGGTTGTGTTGGCAGTTTTGGTAGGCCTTGTTCAAAACCGCCTGCGCGTTTTCGCTGCTTTTGTCGATCACCGCCACGCTGATCGTGCCGTCGCAGCGGAACACCTTGCCCCCCTCCATGAACATGGTTTCCTTCAAGGACGAAAGCAGTTCCGTCACCGCCGTCTTGATCTGCTCCTCGGACATGTCATGCAACAGCGCGGTGAATTCGTCGCCGCTGAAGCGGGCCAGGATCGTGGACTCGCCGAGTTTGTCGCGGAACAGCCGCGCGATCTTGAGCAGCAGCCGGTCGCCGGCGGCGTGACCGAGGGCATCGTTGATTTCCTTGATCTCATTGAGATCGAGATAGAGCAGGGCGCTGCGGCTGTTTTCGGTCTTGACCCGCCCGATCGCCTTGGTCAGTTCCTGCGTGAAGTGGTGGCGATTGAAAAGACCGGTGAGCGGATCGTGCTGGTTGAGGTATTGCAGCCGGTTCTCCACGGCCTTGCGCTTGGAGATGTCGGTGACCAGAAACTGGGTGCAGTTTTCGCCATTGAGGATGATCGACGAAATGGCGAGTTCCGCGTGGAAGTGACTGCCGTCTTTCTTGACGGACAGAAATTCCTGCGGTTCCGCGGGATTCTGGGACGAGGCCTTGCGCAGAAAGTCCTTGAAACGGGGATGGTCGGATTTCTCGATCAGGTTCAGCACCGGCACGCCCTCGATCTCGTTCAGGTCGTCGTACCCGAACATTTCGAGATAAGTCTTGTTGGCGTCGATGTGCATGCCTTCCTGGCAGTAACCGATGGCCTCGCGCGATCCGGCGATGATGGCGCGGTTTTTATTCTCGACTTCCTGGAGTGTTTGCGTCATCTGCCGGAGTTGGCGGCGTTCCTCGGTCACGTGCAGTTCACGCTCCACCACCGGCGCCAGACGCGCCGCCTGGCTCTTCATGACGACGTCGTGCGCGCCGTTGCGCATGATCTTGACGAGATCCAGGTCGCGGATGTTGCGGGTGACGACGATGAAGGGAATGTCGAGATGCGCGCGTTTGACGAGGTCGAGCGCCAATTGCGCTCCGAAGTGCGGGAGCGTGTACTCCGCAAGCACCACGTCCCACGGTCCCTTGTCCAGCGCCGCCTGCATCGAAGCCAGATCCTGCACGCGCTGGTTCTTGAGCATGTAGCCCGCTTTGCGCAGCGTGGCGACGGCCAGCTCGGAATCGTCCGGCGAGTCGTCGACAATCAGCAGGCGTAATATCTTCTTTTCCACAAGCCCCTCTTTCTCAAAGAGTATTTTAGCAAAATGCTCCTGTAAACCTTTTTTTGGCCGCGAAAGGCCGGAAATGCGGGAAAGTCCAAGATTTCAGTATGGCAGTAAAACATTCCTCATGTGTCACTCGCTCCTGAAGGCACCGGATGCCCTCAATCAAGCGAAATGCCCCGCTTGTCGTTGGAGGGTCACCATCCGGTTGTCATTCTGCGAACCCCGTATAGGCTTTCCCTTTCGACGGGGTTGCAGTGAAATCGCCGGGAATTCCGGCTCAAC
>JBBTKS010000100.1:0-1235 GCA_038058885.1 Pseudomonadota bacterium | reverse complement strand
TTTTCCGATGGCAGCGAGATCCTGAATGACGCCAATCTCATTATTCACGTGCATGACGGACACGAGAATCGTGTCGGGACGGATCGCGGCCTTGAGTTTCTCCAGATCGAGCAACCCGTTGGGCTCGGGATCGAGATAGGTAACCTCAAAGCCATCGCGTTCGAGCTGCCGGCAGGTATCCAGCACCGCTTTGTGCTCGGTCTTGCAGGTAACGATATGTTTGCCTTTCTTGCCGTAGAAATTGGCCACGCCCTTGATCGCGAGATTGTCGGATTCGGTCGCACCCGAGGTCCAGACAATCTCCTTCGGATCGGCGCCGATCAGTGCCGCCACATGCGCGCGCGCCACCTCAACAGCCTCTTCGGCACGCCAACCAAAGGGGTGCGAGCGCGAAGCCGGATTCCCGAACTCACCGTCAAGCGTCAGGTATTTGCACATCTTCTCCGCCACGCGCGGGTCCACCGGCGTGGTGGCGGAATAATCAAGATAAATCGGTTTTTTCATTTGCCCTTCATTCCAAATCGCGGGTTGCCCGCGAGTTTCAGCCAACGGCTCGCCCGGCGACACGCCGCGACACCCCTAATCGCAAAATTGCCGGCCTGAGTGCCGTCGTTCATGAAAATCACCTGAGCAGCACGCGACCATAGCGATGCACACTCGAAGGCTTGCCATGATGCATCCGTGAGATGCGGCATCATTGCTTCCAACACCCGTGAGTCGAGCGTTGTGGTCGCGTTACGATCCAGATAAACCGGCATTGGTAAAACCCGTCACGGGATTAATTCGCCGCCGCCTGCATTCTTCCTTCCTGGCGCGAGGCCACTTCCTGTACATGCGGCTTGGTGACCAGATCGCCCAAGGTGATCCCGTTCAGAAATTCATGAATTCGGGTACTCAGGTCTTCCCACAGCTGATGCGTCAGACAGGTCTCGTCACCATGGCAGTTTTTTTCGCCGCCGCAACGAGTGGCGTCGATGTTCTCATTGATCGCCACAATGATTTCAGCGACCGAGATTTTGGCGGGCTCCATCGCCAGGGTGTAACCACCGCCCGGGCCTCGCACACTGTCCACGAGACCGCTGCGACGCAGTTTGGCGAACAGCTGCTCGAGGTAGGACAGGGAAATCCCCTGGCGTTTAGCGATTTCCGCCAGGGTCACTGCACCCTTGTCATAACGCAGGGCCAGATCCAGCATGGCTGTCACGGCATAACGACCTTTGGTTGTCAGTTTCATA
>JBBTKS010000099.1:0-9754 GCA_038058885.1 Pseudomonadota bacterium | reverse complement strand
TTATCTGTACGTCATCGGCCGCGACGCCAAGATCAACCTCATCGACCTGTGGATGGAGAAACCGGACAACGTCGCCGAGCTCAAGGTCGGCCTCGAGGCGCGTTCGGTCGACACCTCCAAGTACAAGGGCTACGAGGACAAGTACGCGATCGCCGGTTCCTACTGGCCGCCGCAGTACACGCTCATGAAGGGCGACACGCTCGAGCCGCTCAAGATCGTCGCCACCCGCGGCATGACCGTGGACACGCAGGAGTATCATCCCGAGCCGCGCGTGGCCTCGATCGTGTCCTCGCACTTCAAGCCCGAGTTCGTGGTGAACATCAAGGAGACCGGCAAGATCCTGATGGTCAATTACACGGACATCAACAACCTGACGACCACCGAAATAGGCGCCGCGCGCTTCCTGCACGACGGCGGCTGGGATTCCACCAAGCGCTACTTCCTGGTGGCCGCGAACCAGTCGCACAAGATCGCGGTCGTGGATGCCAAGAACGACAAGCTGGTGAAGCTGGTGGACGTGGGCAAGATCCCGCACCCGGGACGCGGCGCCAACTTCGTCGATCCGAAACACGGTCCGGTCTGGGCTACGGGCCACCTGGGCGACGATTCCATCGCCGTGATCGGCACCGATCCGGCGAAACACCCGAAGGCCGCCTGGAAAGTGGTGCGTTCGCTCAAGGGCCAGGGCGGCGGATCGCTGTTCATCAAGACCCATCCGAAGTCCAGGAACCTGTGGGTGGACACCGCGCTCAATCCGAACCCGGCGGTGAGCCAGTCGGTGGCCGTGTTCGATATCGCCAATCTCGACAAGCCGTTCGAGGTGGTCAAGATCGCCGAGATGGCGGGCCTGGGCGAGGGTCCGAAGCGCGTCGTGCAGCCGGAGTACAACAACAAGGGCGACGAAGTCTGGTTCTCGGTGTGGAACGGCAAGACCCAGGAATCCGCCATCGTGGTGCTCGACGACAAGACGCGCAAGCTCAAGGCCGTGATCAAGGACAAGCGCCTGGTCACGCCCACGGGCAAGTTCAACGTGTATAACACGCAGCACGACGTTTACTAGTAAACACACCGGCAGCAAGGGGCGGGAGCCATCCCGCCCCGTTTTTTACGGGATAGCAGGTTCGCATGCGCAGGCCCAGGCATAAGACCGGCATCACCCTCGCAGCGCTGGGCGCGCTGTGGGCGTCTGCGGTTTGCGCCGATATCTCCGCCGCGAGGCAAACCGAGCTGATGCATCTTCTTACCCAGGATTGCGGTTCGTGCCACGGGCTGAAGCGCAAGGGTGGTCTCGGCCCCGCGCTGACACGGGAGGCGCTGGCCGGCAAGCCGGCCGTCATGTTGCGCGAAGTGATTCTTCACGGCCGGCCGGGCACGCCGATGCCGCCGTGGAAAAGTTTCATGAGCGCGCAGGAAGCGGACTGGCTGGTGCAGATTTTGATTCAGGGCAAGACCGATGCGCACTGAGCTTTTCCATTCCTCCTTCAAGATTTTCCTGAGCCTCATCGGCACCGCGCTGATTTCGGCGTGTGCCTCGCCGCGTGGCACGGGCGATCTGGGTATCATCGTTGAGCGTGCCACCGGCAGCGTGCAGGTGGTCGAGACCACCCGCCACACGCGTCTGGCGCAGGTTCCGGGCCTGGGCGACCTGTCGCATGCCTCGGCGGTGTACTCGCGCGATGCGCGTTATGCCTACGTCTTCGGGCGCGATGGCGGGTTGACCAAGGTCGATTTGCTGCGCGGGCGCATCGACAAGCGCATCGTGCAGGCTGGCAACGCCATCGGCGGCGCGATCTCGCAGGACGGACGCCTGATCGCGGTTTCCAATTACGAGCCGGGCGGCGTGAAGGTGTTCGCCGCCGACACGCTCGATCTGCTCGCCGACATCCCCGCGGGTTCGGGCGACAGTCCGCGCCGTTCCAAGGTGGTGGGGCTGGTGGACGCGCCGGGCGATCGTTTCGTGTTTTCCCTGTGGGATGCCGGCGAAATCTGGGTGGCGGACATGCGCGATCCGCGTCAGCCCCGTGTCCAAAAATTCTCCAACGTCGGCAAACAACCCTACGACGGCACCGTGACGCCCGACGGGCGTTACTATATCGCGGGACTTTTCGGCGAGGATGGACTCGCGTTGCTGGATCTGTGGAATCTCGACGCCGGCGTCCGCCGCGTACTGGAAGGATACGGACGCGGACAGGAACCGCTGCCGGTTTTCAAGATGCCGCACATGGACTACTGGGCGCAGGCGAACGACATCGCCTATGTGCCGGCGGTCGGGCGGCACGAGGTGCTGGTGATCGATCAGAAGAACTGGACGGAAGCCGGCCGCGTTGCCGTTGCCGGGCAACCGGTGTTCGTGATCGCGCGCCCCGATGGGCGCCAGCTGTGGGTGAACTTCGCGCCCCCGGACAACGACACCGTGCAGGTTATCGATACCCTGTCGCTCAAGATCATCCGCACGCTCAAGCCCGGCAAGGCGGTGTTGCACATGGAGTTTACCCCGCGTGGCGAGCAGGTCTGGATGTCCGTGCGTGACGAAAACCGGGTGGACGTGTTCGACACCGACACCTTCGAACGCGCGGCGTCACTGCCGGCGGACAAGCCGAGCGGGATTTTCTTTGCTTCGCGCGCGCACCGGATTGGGCAATGATTAATAATGTAGGGGCGGGGCTAGCCCCGCCCGGCGAGGACCGTGTTTTGCAGGGCGCAGCAAGCAGCGCCCCTACGTGAGACCATAAATATGCAAATGCACGAAACAGCGTTAGATGATTTGGACCGGCGCCTGCTGAATGATTTTCAGCAGGATTTTCCGCTGTCGCCGACACCGTATGCCGACATGGCGCGTGCGCTGGGCGCGACCGAGGAACAAGTACTCGCGCGGCTGGAGGCGCTCAAAGGCGCAGGGGCTGTCAGCCGCGTCGGTGCCGTGGTGCGGCCCAACACGATCGGCGTGAGCACGCTCGCGGCCATGGCGGTGCCGCCTTCGATCCTCGAATCGGTCGCGGCCCTCGTCAACGGCTACACCGAAGTCAATCACAACTACGAGCGCGAGCACCGGCTGAATCTGTGGTTCGTCGCCACCGCGCCAGACGCGGCACGATTGCAGTCGACGCTGGATGAAATCGCCGCGCGCACCGGTTACGAAGTGTTGTCGTTCCCGCTGGTCGAGGATTACCACATTGACCTGGGTTTCGATCTAAGAATATGACAAGACGAACGAGCACAGCGAAGTAGGGCTTCCTTATCATGACAAGACGAACGAGCGAAGCGAACAGGGCTTCATTGAAGTCGGAACTAAACGTTATTAAACATTCCGCGGTGACATCGCAGCGAGCGGCGGTGGACGAAGCCGACCGCCGTCTGCTGGCGGCGATCCAGCAGGGGCTGCCGCTCACTTCGCGGCCGTATGCCGAGATCGGCGCGCGCCTGGGTTTGTCCGAGGCGCAAGTGATCGCGCGCCTCGCGCACCTGAAAGACAGCGGCGTAATCCGCCGCTTCGGCGTGGTGGTGCGTCATCACGAACTCGGCTACTCGGCCAACGCCATGGTGGTGTGGGACGTGCCGGACGGGCAGGTGGCCGAGCTTGGGCGCTGCCTGGCCGGCTTCGATTTCATCACGCTGTGTTACCGCCGCCCGCGGCGCCTGCCGGCGTGGCGCTACAATCTCTACTGCATGATTCACGGCAAGAACCGCGAAGCGGTGCTGGCGCATCTCGAATGGATGGTGAACCACTGCGGACTTCAGAACCTGACACACGAGGTTCTGTTCAGCCGCCGCCGCTTCAAGCAGCGCGGCGCCATTTATACGGCCGGAAAGAGGGAATATTGATGGATGCCGTGGATCGCGCCATAGTCAATCGGCTGCAGGGCGGGTTTCCCGTCTGCGAGCGGCCCTATGCCGAAGCCGCCACGAAACTGGGCCTGACCGAGGATCAGCTGCTGCGGCGTCTCGACGTGTTGCTGGAAAACGGCACGCTCACCCGTTTCGGGCCGATGTACCATGCCGAGCGTCTCGGCGGCGCGCTCACGCTCGCGGCGATGAAGGTGCCGGCGCGGGATTTCGAACGCGTGACGGAAATCGTGAACCGTTTCCCCGAGGTCGCGCACAATTATGCGCGTGAACACGTGTTCAATATGTGGTTCGTGCTCGCAACCGAAGCGCCGGAGCGGATTGATGAAGTGATCGGTGAAATCGAGAAGGCCACCGGCTACCGGGTATACAACATGCCCAAGCTCGAAGAATTCTACGTGGGCCTGAGGTTCGAGGCATGACCGCGGCTACCGCAATTCGCGAACAGCGTGCCAGCGCCGCGCCGCTACTCGATGCGCTTGATCGCCGTATCATCGTGGCGACGCAGGAGGGACTGCCGCGCGTGAGCCGCCCGTATCATGCCATCGCCGGGCAGCTGGGCGTCAGTGCCGGTGAAGTCATGGAGCGCCTGCAGCGCATGCTCGAAGCGGGCGTCATCCGCCGCATCGGCGCGGTGCCGAACCATTACGCCCTTGGCTACCAGGCCAACGGCATGTCGGTGTGGGACGTGCCGGAAGAGCGAATCCGCGAGTTGGGACAGAGAATCGGTGCGCTGGATTTCGTCAGCCACAGCTATCACCGCCCACGGTGTCTGCCGGAATGGCCGTATAATCTATTTGCGATGGTGCATGGGCGCGACCGCACCGAGGTCGAGGCCAAGGTGGCGCAGATCGCCGCGCTGCTGGGTGAAGCGGACCGCGGCCACACGGTGCTGTACAGCACGCGGATTCTAAAGAAGACTGGGCTGAGAATAGCGTAGATTTGTAGGGTGGGCATTGCCCACCAGGGCGCGGTCAATTTCTTAGTGGTGGGCGGTGCCCACCCTACGTTTTAGCTGAGGCACGATGTTCCGAATTTCGCAATACATGCAGGAAATCAAAAGCCCGACGCCGCTCGGGCCGAAGCGCCATCCGCCCGGGCCGGTGGTGATCTGGAACCTGATCCGGCGCTGCAACCTGACCTGCAAGCACTGCTACTCGATTTCCGCGGACACGGATTTCCCCGGCGAGCTGTCGACGGAAGAAGTGTACAAAGTCATGGACGATCTCAAAGGCTTCCACGTGCCGGTGCTGATTCTCTCGGGTGGCGAGCCGCTGATGCGCCACGACATCTTCGACATCTCGCGCCGCGCCAAGCAGATGGGCTTTTACGTCGGCCTGTCCACCAACGGCACGCTGATTAACGAATCCAATATCGAACAGATCGCCGGGATCGGTTACGACTATGTCGGCATCAGCATCGACGGCCTGCGCGCCACCCATGACCGTTTCCGCCGTCTCGAAGGCGCCTACGACGCCTCGATGCACGCGATTCGCCTGTGCCACGCGCGCGGCATCAAGGTCGGCATGCGCTTCACGATGACGCAGGACAACGCCGCGGAGCTTCCCGAACTGCTCAATCTCATGGAAGCCGAGGGCATCGACAAGTTCTACCTGTCGCACCTCAACTACGCCGGGCGCGGCAACATCAACCGCAAGGACGACGTGATCCTGAAAACCACGCGCTGGGCCATGGACCAGTTGTTCGACAAATGCTGGGAATACACGCAGCGCGGTCTGCACAAGGAGTTCGTCACCGGCAACAACGACGCCGACGGTGTGTATCTGCTGTTCTGGGTACGCAAGCACTTCCCGCACCTGGAAGATCATATGCGCGCCAAGCTCGCGCAGTGGGGCGGTAATTCCTCCGGCGTGAACATCGCGAATATCGACAATCTCGGCAACGTCCATCCCGACACCTTCTGGTGGCATTACAGCCTGGGCAGCGTGAAGGAAAGACCGTTCTCGCAGATCTGGCAGGACGTGTCCGACCCACTCATGGCCGGACTCAAGGCCAACCCGCGCACGATCAAGGGCCGTTGCGGCGCCTGCCAATACTTCGACGTTTGCGGCGGCAACACCCGCGTGCGCGCGCACCAACTCACGAACGACCCCTGGGCCGAAGATCCGGCGTGCTATCTCACCGACGAAGAGATCGGCGTCGAGGGTTTCGGGGAGCGCCTGCAGAACCGGCCCTATACCCGCATTCCGATTGCCGCGATAAAGTAACCGTTGCAGAGAAACATCGCGGCCGCTGACATAATGCGTACTTGAGTTTTACGTTCCACCTCATGCGAAAATTGTTCTATTTTCTGTGGCCCACCGTCCTTTGCCTGTTTCTGGCGTCAGGCGTCATGGCGACGGATGTTGTGCCGACGGCCAAACTTTATGAGGAACACTGCGCGTCCTGCCACGGCGCGGGTCGCCTGGGCGGCATCGGCCCGGCACTGCTGCCGGAGAATCTGGGAAGGCTCAAGCGCGAAGAGGCGGTCGCCATCATCCGTGATGGGCGTATCGCGTCCCAGATGCCGGGGTTCCGGGACAAGCTGTCAACGGAGCAGATTACGCAGCTCACCGGACTGTGCTACGCGCCGTTGCCGCAAGTGCCGCGCTGGGAGTTGGCCGATATCCGTGGCTCGCATGTGGCGCACGTCAAACTCGGGGAGAAACTTTCGGACAAGCCGGTCTTCAAGGCCGATCTGCTGAATCTTTTCGTGGTTGTCGAGGTCGGTGACCACCACGCGACACTCCTGGACGGCGACCGGTTCGTGCCGATCCTGCGTTTCGCCACGCGCTTTGCGCTGCACGGCGGGCCGAAATTCTCCCCCGACGGCCGCTATGTCTATTTCGGCTCGCGCGACGGCTGGGTGAGCAAGTTCGATATCTACAATCTGAAATACGTCGCCGAGATTCGCGCCGGCATCAACATGCGCAATATCGCGGTGTCGAGCGACGGGCGTTACGTCTTGGCGGGCAATTACCTGCCGCACACGCTGGTGGTGCTGGACGCGTCCGACCTCGCACCGATCAAGATCATCCCGGTGCAGGACGATGCCGGCAAAAGCTCGCGGGTGAGCGCCGTCTACGACGCCGCGCCGCGCAGGAGTTTCATCGCCGCGCTCAAGGACATCCCCGAGGTTTGGGAGATTCCCTACGACGCCAAGGCCGAGCCGATCTATCCGGGGCTGGTGCATGACTACCGCCTGGGCGAGGCGCTGGCGGCCAAGGGACCGTTCCCGGTACGCCGCATCCGGCTTGACGATTACCTGGATGATTTTTTCTTTGATCAGTCTTACGAACATCTGATCGGCGCCGCGCGCAACGGCAAGAATGGCCAGGTGGTGAGCCTCATTGTGGGCCGCAAGATTGCCGATGTGGATTTGCCCGGCTTGCCGCATCTGGGGTCGGGCATTACCTGGGACTACCGCGGCACGCCGGTGCTGGCCACGCCCAACCTCAAGGAGGGCACCATCACCGTCATCGACATGAAAACCTGGAAGACGATCAAGCAGATCAAAACCCTCGGCCCCGGGTTTTTCATGCGCTCGCACGAGGACACGCCGTACGCCTGGGCCGACGCCATGATGAGTCCGGCCAGCAAGGATGCGATTCAGGTCATCGACAAGCGCACGCTCGAGCCGGTGCGGACGCTCAAGCCCGCGCCGGGCAAGACCGCGGCGCACACCGAATTCACGCGCGACGGCAAATATGCGCTGGTCAGTGTCTGGGAAATGGACGGCGCGCTCGTCGTGTACGATGCGGCGACCTTGAAGGAGATCAAGCGCCTGCCGATGAAAAAACCATCCGGCAAGTACAACGTTTACAACAAGATTACCCGTTCTTCAGGAACCAGCCACTAGCCGCCGGTTCCCGTGGCGCAGGGCGACTCCCTATGCCAAGCAGGCAGTTCGACGTCCAGCATGATCGCCTCGATCCGCAGATGATTTCCTGCGCTTTGCCATTTTATCTCCGAGTAGAATAGTCTGGTATTCGTGACGCACCGATAAAAATGGGCGATGGCGATGTACTCCGCGCGACGCAGATACCGGGACTTTCGCCTGTGCCTTGATTCTTGACTTGAGTCAATGCTCATGCAAATCGCGAGGTATCGAATTAGCGTTCGATCAAAAGCTGATGCCCGGTGGATGGCTGGCAAAGGGAAAATGATCAGTCGGCGACAATTCCTGCGCGGCGATTTCAGTAGCCGCCGGCACACGCAGCGTCCGCCGTGGGCAATGGCGGAGACGCAATTTGTCAGCCGGTGCGATGGCTGCGACGACTGTCGCGAAGCCTGCACGCAGCGCATCATCGTGCTCATGGACGGCGGCTATCCCCAGATCGATTTCCTGAACGGCGAATGCACCTTCTGCGGCGACTGCGCGCGCGCCTGTACTGAAGGCGCGCTTGCCTACTCACCGCGCGTGGCGCCGTGGCAGGTAAAAGCCGTTGTCATGCCTGAGTGTCTCACACGCCACGGCGTGGTCTGCCGCAGCTGCGGCGAGCCGTGCGCGACCGGCGCCATCCGTTTCCGTTTCGTCAATGGCGGGATCGCGCAGCCGCGGGTGGAGTCCGCCCTGTGCACCGGCTGTGGCGCGTGCTTCGCCGTGTGCCCGGCGCGGGCCATCGCCCTGCGCGACGATTCCGTTTACCAGGAGGCCTGTGCATGAACATCGCCGGAGTGCTGGTTCATTCCCATCCCGATTTCACCGAGACCGTCACGCGCTCGCTGTCGGCGCTGCCCGGTGTCGAGGTGCACGCCGCCGCCGACGGGCGCATCGTGGTCACGGTGGAGGGCGACGACGCGAACGCGCTCGCCGACACGTTTCGCGGTTTTTCCGACATGCGCGGCGTGCTGTCGACCGCCATGGTTTATCACCATTTCGAATCCGATTGCGGACAGGAGAGCTGACATGAAACTGACACGACGCGACTTCATCAAGACCAGCGCCGTCGCCGCGACCGCGGCCGCGGCCGGCGTGACCATCCCCGGCATGAAGGACGCGCTGGCCGCGGTCGCGGCCGGGGACGCCGGCATTCGCTGGGACAAGGGCGTGTGTCGCTTCTGCGGCACCGGCTGCGGCGTGCTCGTGGGCGTGAAGGACGGGCGCGTGGTGGCGACCCAGGGAGACCCCGACGCGCCGGTGAACAAGGGGCTGAACTGCATCAAGGGTTATTTTCTGTCGAAGATCATGTACGGCAAGGACCGCCTCACGACGCCGCTGCTGCGCGGGAAGGACGGCAAGTTCGACAAGAACAGCAACGAGTTCTCGCCGGTCACCTGGGATCAGGCGTTCGACATCATGGCCGAGAAGGTCAAGGGCACGCTCAAGGAAAAGGGCCCGGGCAGCGTTGGCATGTTCGGCTCCGGCCAGTGGACCATCTGGGAAGGCTATGCCGCGGTCAAGCTCATGAAGGCCGGCTTCCGCACGAACAACATCGACCCGAACGCGCGTCACTGCATGGCTTCGGCCGTGGCCGGCTTCATGCGTACTTTCGGCATCGACGAGCCGATGGGCTGCTACGACGACGCCGAACACGCCGGTGCCTTCGTGTTGTGGGGCTCGAACATGTCCGAGATGCACCCGATCCTGTGGTCGCGCCTTACCGATCGGCGTCTCACCGGCAAGGACGTGAAGATCGCGGTGCTCTCGACCTTCACGCACCGCAGCTGTGAGCTCGCCGATATCGAGATCATCTTCAAGCCACAGACCGACCTCGCGATCCTGAACTACATCGCGAACTACATCATCCAGAACAACGCGGTGAACCAGGACTTCGTCACGAAGCACGTCAATTTCAAAAAGGGCGTGACCGACATTGGCTACGGCCTGCGCCCCAACCATCCGCTGGAGCAGGTGGCGGGCAACAACGGCTACCCGGATGCCGAGGGCAAGCCCAAGGGCGCCCCGGGC
>JBBTKS010000098.1:0-4506 GCA_038058885.1 Pseudomonadota bacterium | reverse complement strand
GGCCAGGGTGTTTCTCAGGAAGGTACGGCGGGGGTGTTGGGTCACGGGGTCCTCCAAAAAATTAATAATACGAAACGTATCTCTCATGGGCAACAATAACAGTCATTATAACAATACAATCATTGTAGACGTCATTGTCCGCGGCTTTGTTCCTTGCGCGCAAGAAATATAGTCAGCGCCGGCACAAGAAACAAAATCGCCGGCAATAAAAACAAAAAACCCACTCCGATGGTAATAATTACTGGATGCAAAACAGCCGCGGCACCACCGGTAAACACAAGCGGTATCATGCCGGTGACGGTAACCAGGCTCAGCACAAGCAATGGGCGGAATCGATGTTTGGCAACCCGTCGCAGTTTCTGTTGCCATGACAGATCCTGTCCGCTCAATCCGGAAACGGAAGCGGCGAATATCGCCGCCTGCCCCGCCGTGATGCCGATCAGGATCAATCCGCCCAGCCACACCGCCGGTGACAACGGCATGCCGGACAGCAGCAATACCGCGCCGGTTCCGGCAACGACGCTGAAGGCGGTCAAGGTAATCATCGCCGCGGCACGCACAGATCGGTGCAACAACGCCTGTATGATGAACAAAAAAGACAGCGCCAATCCAAACAGGGCGGGTTCCTGGCGGCGACTTGTTTCCACAAGATTTCCCGAGCCCGGGAAGGATAACCGGTAACCGGCGGGAAGTTTGTAATTTTCAAGCATCGCGTGCAGCCGTGCCCATGCCTGCTGCGGCGATACGCCATTGGCAGACGATGCCACGATCTCGACATCCGGAATTCCCTGGCGGCGTCGAAGCTGCTCCGGGGCGGGGACGCGTTCAACGCTGGCGACATCGCCCAGATGCACGGCCGGCCGGTCCTCCAGTTCACCGAGCATCAGTATCCGGCCCATGGCAACGGCGCTGTTGGATTCCTCCGGCGGCAGGCGCAAGCGTATGTCATAGCGATGTTCAGCGTCGCGGAAATCCCCGGCCGGAATGCCGGTGAGTGCGATCGCCAGCGCCCTCCCGGCATCGGTGATATCGATTCCCCGTTCACGCGCGCGATCTTCATCCATGCGCAGACTGAGTTCCTCGTGTGAAGCCTGCAAGCTGTGCCTTGCTTCGCGCCAATCCGGCATGGAACGCAGCCGCTGCGCGATATCGTCGGCGAACCTGGTCAGGCGTTCGCGATCGGCTCCCTGAATGCGCACCACTGCTGTCCCCGTTTCGTCGGTCAGCGGAGTTTCCTGTCTTTTAAGGAAAAACGCCATCATTGCCACGGCCACCAGAATAAATGCCGTCATCAGCGCTGCCACGGGTTTGCGCAGCAGCCGACGCAGCAGGTTATCGTACGATTGGCGTAGTCCGGCGATCCTGTGACCGACGAGCCCTATTCTCCCCTCCGACCTATGGCGGCGACGCTTGTCGAACGCCGCAACCAGCACCAGGGCGAGCCAGGCGGAGATCAGCCAGGCGGCGCCAAAAACGAGGACGAATTCCCGGAACAGCAGGTTTATCGCGCCGCTCATGAACAAAACCGGCAACAGCGCGGCAGGAAGAGCAACAACCATGGCGATAACCGGACTATTCGTTATGGCGTTGTGGTCCGCAGGGCGGCGGCCGTTTTCGAACAGCAGGATGGCGCTGCTGCCGAAAAGACCCGCGCTCATCGCCAACCCTCCGAGCGTCATTACATCGAGCGTGAACCTCGACAACGCCATCAATACGAAAGTCGCTTGCAACGAGGCAGCGATGACTACGCCGAGTATTACGCTACGCCGTCCACTGCCCAGCAACAGCTGCGCCGTGAACAGCGCCAGCGCCACACCTGTCACGAGCGCCCAGGCGATACGCCCGAGCGAATGCCGCGCCTGAACAAGTCTCTGGGACAGAGGGTGGATCTCGATGTCTTCGGGTATCAACCGGTTCGCGCGCATCCATTCTGCGTGCGCCTGAATCCGTTCGACGACGTCGGCCATAACCGCCCGCGGCTGCCTGTGGACAGTTATCTTAACGGCCTCCCTGCCGTCAAAACGGAAATTCTCGGGTATCGCCCCTTCGCCGAGCGTTACCGTGGCAATTTCAGCGAGCGAGATGCTTTCACCGCCGGGCAGGATTACCGGCAGCGCCGCCACGGCGGCGGCGCCGCCCGATTGCATCGCCACGTGGCGACCGCGGCTCTTCGTCGGCGGACGCCGAGCCGGGGTATCCGTCGCGGGGCCCTTGCGGATCGCCTGCAGCAGATCGCCAAACGAAAGTCCGTATCCCGCCAACCGCCGCTGATCCGGCATCACCAGGATTTCGCGCATCGCGCCGCCCTGCAGGTCCACCGTGGACACGCCCGGCAATTCGCGGAGCTTTCCGGCGAACTCATCCTGAACCCAGTCACGCAATGCCAGCGGGTCGCGCGCGCGCGACGTCACGACAAATTCCGCCGCGACGGAGGATGCATCCACAATGGAAACGGCTGGCGGTTCCACCGAAGCGGTCCAGAATGATTTGGCCCGGTCGAGCCGGACCGTCACGTCCTGCTGCGCGGCTTCGATATCGCGCCGGTGTTTCAACTGCAAATCAATGACGGCGCCGCCCGACGTGGTAATCGACTCGATACTTGTCACTCCCGCGGTTCCGGAAAGTGTCTGTTCCAGCCGGCGCGTAAATTTCTCTTCGATCACCGGCGCGCTCACCCCCGGCACCGAAACCCGCACCAGCAAGTGCGGCGCCTCATGTGCGGGCAACAGGTCGACGGGAAGACGGCCAAGCGCGAAAAACCCCAACAACAAAACAGTCAGCGTGACGAGGACAACCAGAAAACGATGTCGTGAAGACGGACGGACGGCGGCCGGAGGCATGCGCCGCGTATTCCTTAATCCTGCGCGCGTGCCAGGGTCAGGAGAGGCTCGAGCTCGGCGAGCGCGCGCTGGTACACGTCGCGCTTGAAAACGATAATGTGCTCAAGCGGTCTCCAGTACTCGATCCAGCACCACTCGTCGAATTCAGGACGCTCGCACAGATCGAGCCGCACGTCGTCATCGCTCCCCAGATGACGCAACAGGAACCAGATCTGTTTCTGGCCCCGGAAGGCGCTGTTCGGGTTGCGGCGGCGATAATCGTCGGGAATATCGTAATGCAGCCAGTCGCGGGTTCGTCCCAATATCTCGACATGCGACGGAACGAGGCCGACCTCTTCGCGCAGCTCGCGGTACATGGCGGCCTCAATGGCTTCCTTCGGGCGGATGCCGCCCTGCGGGAACTGCCAGCCGTCCTGACCGCAGCGCCGCGCCCAGAAAACCTGGTTGTGGCCGTTGCACAGGATAATGCCCACGTTGGGGCGGTAACCGTGTTCGTCTATCATTACATTTCCGCGAAGACAAATATTCGATGAGAACTTAGGGTGATTTTTCCACGAAGCAGCCGCGGCGGCAATGCTGCACGCAACCGAGGGTGGCGCATCGGCATCGTGTTGCTGACAGGCGCGCTGGGTCTCTACGGCTGCGCTTCGCCGCCCCGTATCCCCGCCAATATCGTCCTGCAGGATGCCCATAACAACGGCTACACCCTGGCCTTCGACAACCGCTCGGAAACCCTGGCGAGCGGAGGATCGGAGGGGCGCATACGGCTGTGGCACCTGCCGGACGGGAAGGAACTCTCCGGCTGGAAAGCGCACACCGACTCGTTGCAGGGGCTCGTGTTTCTCGACCATGACCGCGAACTGCTGTCCGCCGGGTACGACGGCATACTCGCACGCTGGACGCGTGACGGAACGCTGCTGAAACGCCTGAGCACACCGGCACCGGTCACCAGCATGGCGGCGGATGAAGCCGCCGATTTCGTCGTCACCGGACACAGCGACGGGCATGTACGCCTGTGGCGGCTCGCGGATCTTTCTCTCACGCGCGACCTGCAACCGCATCGCGGCGAAGTGCGCGCGGTGGCCTATCATGCCGCCACCCGCCAACTGGCCTCGAGCGGAACCGATGGCCGCGTGTTTTATTGGCGCGAACGCGAGGAACCGCGTCCATTGCCTTCTCCACCCACGGACGCACAGGATCTGGCGTTCGCGCCCGACGGGTCTTTGCTCATGGGCAGCGGCTGGTTCAACCTGTTCCGCTGGCGGCTCGATAATGGCGGCCTGCAGGTTCTGCCGACGGCGCATCACGGCATCGTCAAGTCGATCAGCTTCAGCCGCGACGGCCGGACGCTGGCGAGCATCGGCCGTCAGACCGACAGCGCGGTATACCTGCTCGATGCCCGGACCGGTGTCGTGCTGAAGCGCTTTCAACCGCATGAACTGTGCGGAAGCTTCGTGCGCCTCTCACCCGACGGGCGCTATCTCGCCTCGACTTCCGACGACGCGAACGTGTATATCTGGGACCTGCGGCACCTGCTGCCGGAACGAAACTTCTATTCCGGAAATAAATAAGGAATCTCACCGCAAAGACGCAAAGTACGCAAAGAAAATATAAAGGAATCTCTGATTAATTCAAAAATGTAGGGTGCGCCCTGCGCACCGATCGA
>JBBTKS010000097.1:0-4673 GCA_038058885.1 Pseudomonadota bacterium | reverse complement strand
GAGAAGATAATCTCGCGCCCGGCGGCACGGAAGTCTGCCAGCGCTTTCATGGCGTGTACCAGTACCCAACGGTCTATGTCCGTCATCAGACCGAAACGCTGCGCCACCGGCAGGAAAATAGAGGGCAGCACCAGCTCACCATTAGGCCCCGGCAGGCGCAGAAGCACCTCGTAACACTCTTTGCCGGAATCAACGTTATCGATGATGGGTTGGTATACCAGCACGAACTGGTCTTCCTTGATGGCCTGCTGGATGCGCTTGAACCAACCGGTATCCACGGCGATTTCCGCTTTACTGTCACCACGCTCTTCGTACATATGATAGCAATTGCGTCCTTGCGACTTGGACGCGAAGCAGGCCGTGTCGGCGTGCGACAGGATCTCATCGGCCGTGTGTCGTCCGGGGCTGATCATGGCGATCCCGATGCTGCAATTGATGCTGAAGGTATGTTCGCCTTCGGTGATGTGCATTTCGCGCAGAATCTTGTTGAAGGAGTTGGCCAATTCCATCGCATCGTCGCGGGAGATATTGCGCGCGAGCACAGTGAACTCATCGCCACCGAGGCGTGAGACCACGTCCTTCTCGCGCACCTGGGACTTCAGCAGTTCGGCGACACGAATAAGAAGCTTGTCGCCCGCGGCGTGTCCGTACGTGTCATTGATTTGCTTGAACTTATCGAGGTCGATGAAATAAACCGCGCTCTCGATACCGTCGCGCGTGACCTGTTCGATCTCCTCCTCCAGCGCGCGCGCGAAATAACTGCGGTTCACAAGACCGGTCAGCGGATCGCTTTCGGCCATTTTCCGCAACATTTCGTCCCGCTGCTTGAGTGCGTTGATGGTGGTATTCAGCGCATCGCTGATGACGGCGATTTCCCTGTCTTTCGCGCGCTTCACGTTTACATCGATTTCGCCCTGCGCGAGCCGGGCGAGCGGGATTTGCAGTTCCGTCAACGGAGCGAGCGCCCGCCGGATCATCCGGCTGCCGAAAAACATCGCGAACAGAAGCAATACGGCGATGATCAGGCTGCCGGAGGCCATGCTGCGCACCATCTGCTCCTTGTAGTAGCCGGAATCGATACTGAGGTCGATGTAGCCGACGATCTTCTCGTTTTCTTCCTTCTCGTTCTCGAGGCTGAAATTGAGCAAGCCGTCCGAACGTATGGATTTGACGCGAATCGGCGAGATGAAACGCAGGTAGGCGCCGCTCAGCAGCGAACGGTCAACCAGATAATTTCTTTCCGCGCCGGCGGTCTGCTTCTGCAATTGTTCCACTTGCTCGGGCTTGAGCAGCGGAATTCCCGCGCTGAGAACTTCCCCCGCTTCACCGAGAACTTTTGTTCCTGAAGCGTCGTAGTAGCGTATGAAGGCGATTTCAGGGAAATGCTTGATGCGCTTGTCGATACTCGCCAGCTGCTTTCCTCCCCGCGAGGCATAAAGCGGCGTCCCGAGTTCATCGAGTTCGGCAAGCCACCGGACCGCCTGTTTCTCGAGGTTGTCTTCGATAAGGCGGCTGGATGTCCACCACAGGCCGATATTGACGATGAGATAAACCGTCACGGCGCCCAGCATCAGCAGCCCGAGCAGGCGGCCGACCAGACTGCGCTGACCGAATCGTGGGACGAAGCGCCGCCACGGGAACGCCGCTGTCAGGCGGCCGGACCAGGACTTCACGGCGGCTTTCCACTCAGGGAGCATAAGCCATCCCCCGCAAGCTTGCGGGAAGCGTCATGTTCAGGCGCTTCACCATCACCGTATTGATCTTGATGACTGTTCTGGTCAACGGAATGACCGGCGCGCCCGGCACACCGGATACCTCCTGCGCCTGCCTGACCCGTGCCAGCACCTGTTCGGCAATGTCCGCGTAGCTGGTCTCCGCGCTTATCAAGCCGCCCAGACCGAGCAACTCGCGTCCGAACACGGCAACCTGTTTCCCTTCCTTGACGCTGTGCGCCATGATGTCGCGGATCACGTCGCGGCTCAGCACGCGGTTATCCGGCACCAGCCACAGCCCCTGCATCTTCGGCGAAAGTTGTTTGTAGGCATAAAGCGTTTCCTTGTCCGACCTGGCCTCGACGTGATCGAGCCTGATTTTATTTTCCTTGGCCGCTGCCTGCGCCTCTTCCATCAGGCCTTGCAGATTCCTTCCCGTTATGACGCCGACACGGGTCAGCTTCGGGTACAGGGCCTTCCAGACGCGAAACTGTTCGCGCACGGGAGCGGTCGCCGACACCCCCTTCATCCGCGGCGTCACCAGCTCGGCGTCCTCGTAGTTGAAGACCTGGCAGAAGATCACCTTCTTGCCGGTGAGCTCCCGCGCCATGCGCGCGGCGGGCAAGCCGATGGCGACGATGATGGGCTGGTCGGAAGACTGGATTTTTTTCTGCATGACCGAGTTCGTGCTTTCATTGCCCAGCGTGTAGGTTTCCATCCGGTGCGGGTATTTCTTCCCGATCTCGCGCTGGACGCCGGCGAAGGCGGGCGAGCTGTCGCTCAAAAGAACGACCAGGGCCGGCACCGGCGCCGTTGCCTGCGGTGGCGGAAGGCAGCCTGTTAATACCGCGCAGAAAATTATCGGCAGACAGGCCAGCCACCGCCCTTTCCCGCCCGCATGAGAAAAGAGACTTTCGTGCCTCAGCACGTTTTTCCACGTACTCTGGCGCGTTATTCTGATTCCGGCATCCAACACGTTCACCCCGTAATAATTATTTTCTGCCGCGACACGAAGCCCCGTCCGTTGTCGCTTACCTGAATCTTTGCAGCATTCATGCCATATGCCGTTTTTTGCGCCGCGGAACCGCTCCACAGCCTCAAATCAACCACGGGACAAGTGATTGAAATAAAAAGGATTTATAGAGGACAAGTGAATTAGTCAGGTACAGATGCAGGCGGGCCCGATAATTACCTCTGACAGCGGTAATTACTGGGCAGAAAAGAGCGCTTTTGAGATCTTCAGGCTCTAGGACTCGGCAGAATTCGCGAGCGCCAGTGCCTCTTTTTCGATTTCACTGACAAAGATTGGTATGACTCCCGCTACCGCATCGCTCAAGCTAAAGCTGGAACAGGAAACGCCGATCTCGATGCCGCACAATAAAAGCCGTTGCGGAAGATCCCCGAGCACATGGCCCAGTTCCAGCGCGGCGAGCACGCCGAAGCCATGGGACGTTGCCGGCAAGCGCGAGGCCGTCACATCGCCGGCGGTGAAACGGTGCCGTGTCCCCGGCGCCGCACCGGATCGCACGGCATCCATCACAATGACATGATCCGCCTCATCCCATAGCGCCAGCAGCATGGCACCAGGGCGATCCAGGATGGAGATCACGATCCGCCCAGGTTCCAGGCCATTCAAGACAGGAGAACGTTGCAGCGATTCCGCCGCCACCCATCCAAGACGGTCGTCGCCAAAAGGAGAACCCACGCCGATGATGTGCACCCGATCAGGCATGCGTCAGCTCGCGCACGCGCAGATCGAGGAAATGGGTGGCGCAGGAGATGCACGGATCGTAATTGCGGATCACCATTTCGCCGCGCCGGCGCAGCGCCGCATCGCCCTGCCGGACACCCAGGGCGTGCAGTGACAACCGCAGGTCTTCCTCGATGCGCGCCTGATTCTGACTCGTGGGCGGAACAATGCGTGCCTTGATCACGACACCCGCCGCGTCGGTGTCATAACGGTGCCAGAGGAGTCCGCGCGGCGCCTCGGTGCAGCCATAGCCGGTGCCGGCGCGCGGTGTGACGCTGATGTAAGTTTCCGAAGGCTCGGCGTAAGCCTCCAGCAGACGTATCGCCTCGCGGATCGCCACCACGATCTCGAGCGCGCGTGCCACGATGCTGTGATACATGTTACGGCTGGGGAATTTAACGCCAAGGCTGTCCGCGAGGTCCCGCACCGGCGCCGGAAGACGATCAAGATTCAGGTTCAGGCGCGCGAGCGGGCCGACGAGGTAGGGTTTGCCGTCGTGCAGGCAATGCAGCGCCGTGGAATGCGCTTCCTGATGCTCGACAAACCGCGACTCGAATTGATCCGCGGAAATATCCAGCCCGCGATTGGAGACCATCCGGCCCTCGTTCATCGGATACTCCCGCGGATGGCGCAGTGACACGACGGTGAATTCCTGTTCCTCCGTCGGCAGATTGAGTGCCGCGGTCCAACGCACCAGCGCCTCGGCTTCCGGCAACGCCGCCTGCAACTTTTCCCGCAAGGCATCGACCTGCGCGCGCGCCGGGGCATGGTGAAATCAGCCGATGCGCGCGCCCACGGGATGGACCGACCGCGCGCCCAACAGCCGGATGATCTCGTTGCCGAGGGCCTGAAGTCGCAGGCCACGCCGCACTTCATCCGCATGCTGACGCGCCATCTCGGTGATGCTTGCGAAGCCCAGAAAATCCGGCGCCGCCAGCATGTGAATGTGCAGGCTGTGGCTTTGTATCCACTCGCCGCAGTAAAACACGCGGCGCATGTCACGCACCCAGGGGCCGGGCTGCACGCCGAACAGATTTTCGATGGCATGCACCGCGCTCATCTGGTAGGCCACGGGACAGATGCCGCAGATGCGCGCCACCATGTCCGGAACTTCGGTGTAATCGCGCCCCTCCAGCAGTTTCTCGAACATCCGCGGCGGCTCGAAGATGCGCAGCCGCAGGTCCTCAATCGCGCCGTCGTGCACGCGCAGC
>JBBTKS010000096.1:0-2405 GCA_038058885.1 Pseudomonadota bacterium | reverse complement strand
TTTTTGGAGGGGTACCAGAACGCCGTCAATTCGGAGCGTCGGCCGGCGGCCGACTCTTCCCACTTGACGGCTTTCGCGGGTGAACAGACGCCGCTCGAATTCGGCGAATCGCCGGTGACATAGGACGACAGGGTGCAGCGTCCCTCGACCATCACGCACAGGCTTCCATAACCGAATACTTCCACCTCCGCGTTCACGCGCTTCATGACGTTCTGCACCTGCGTCAGCGACAGCACGCGCGGCAGCACCACGCGCTGCACGCCGAAATGCCGCACGTAAAAATCGATGGCCTCATGGTTGGTGGCCGAACCCTGCACCGACAGATGCAGCCTCAGGTCGGGATGCCTTTGCACGCAGTAATCCATGAGGCCGGGATCGGCGAGGATCAGCGCGTCGACGCCGAGACCCGCCGCCTGATCCACGGCATCACGCCACTTTTCCCACTGGTGCGGGCGCGGGTAGGTATTGATCGCCAGAAACACGCGTGCATGGCGGTTGCGCGCATAGGCAATGCCCTGGCGCGCTTCGTTGAGATCGAAATTGAGGCCGGGAAAATTGCGCGCGTTGGTGCCGTCACGGAAGCCCATGTAAACGGCGTCAGCGCCGTTATCCACGGCCGCCTTGAGTGCCGTCATGCTCCCCGCGGGACAGACGAGTTCCAATTTCCTGTTTATCGCCATCAGCGAAAAAATGCCTAGCCCACCACGTCGAGCACGCGACGGCGAAAACCCACCCTGAGTTTTTGAGCGATTTTTTCACACGCGGCGATATCGACTCCCGGCAACCCATCGATGGCCGTAAGCGTAATTTCCGGCACGAACTCGCGCGCGCACTTCACGAAATCCAGCATCGCCTCGTACGCCCCAGGGAGCTTGGGGCGGCAATGCAGGTTGTAGGTCTCGGCGTCCTGGGCGTTGAGCGACACCGATAGCGCGTCAATCAGCCCTTCCATGTCCGGCGTCACGTCGCGTCCGTACGCCAGATTGGCCAGGCCGTCGGTATTCAGCCGGATGCGTTTGGCGTGATGGCGCAAGCGCGTGGCGGCATCCAGCAACGTATACAGTCGCAACGTCGGTTCGCCCAGGCCGCAGAACACGATCTCCCGGTAATCCTCCGGACTTCCCGCCGCTGTAATGATGTCATCGAGCGCCGGATCGTGATCCAGACGCAGCTGGTAATCCTGCACCGTCCACATGTCGTTGAATTTCGGACAAAACTCGCAACGCAACGTGCAGCGGTTGGTTATATTCAGGTAACGGCTGTCGCGCAGCGTGTAACCGATGGTTTGTGCCGGCAGTTTTCTGATGGCTGTTGCGCGCGGGTTGGACACGTCACATGTCTCTCTGGAAAAAGCTGAATCATAGGCACAGACGCCGACGGCGCGCTTGACACAGATCAAAGATCAGCCGGAACGGCGCCATGCCGCGGGCGGCAAGGTAAATTCCCAATAATGGCGGTGTGGATTTCCGCCGGTTACCGGACGGCAACCGGCGTGGCCGCGATTTGGTACGTGGCGTGACAGGCGACGCATTTTTTCATGGTCTCGCCCAACTGGCGCAGCGCAAGCCGGGCGTCGTTCATGGCCTTGGCGTCCATGGCGATGCGGTCGAAATCCTCGTGCACGCCGTGGCCCAGCGTCTTGAATTCCAGCGGGAGTTTGGCCGCCAGCCCGGCGGGCACGTTGTGCGCCGCCGCCATCCCCAGCGGACGCGCGATTTTCGCGATTCCGGCCGTGTCACCGCGATCGGCCGCCTCGAGCATGCCCTGGATGCCGGCGAGAAACTGGCGCATCTCGCTCAGCACCACGGCACGCTCGGACGGTTCGAGAAGGATCGTCACCCTGCCGTCGGCCGCCGTCCCGGTACGGCCCAGCACCACGAACTTCAGGACCAGTCCGGCGATGGTGAGCAGCAGCAAGCCGATGATCGCCCAATAAATCGTAACGCTTTTTTTCGTCGTCATGCTGTTCCTGTTTCTCCTGTCAGTGCTCGCCCTTGGTGCGCAGCAGGCCGGCGAGTCGATTACCTTGTTTCTGTGGGTCGCCGCACGGTGCCCCATTTATTGCGGAAGTGCTTGATCATTTCACGCACGTTTTAGCCGGTCCACAGCGGAATGCGCTTGATCCAGATCAAATGGAGACTTGCCGCACGGGTTCTTGGGAAATTCCAGTCGTAATAGGAATCACGCATATTGTGCGGGGGAAATTTTTTCGCGCGTTTCACGTACGAAACGGGCGCGCAGAAAAAGAATCGGGCGATGCTGACGATCGTCAGACGAACAGGCGTTTCAGTTCCGCGAGGTAGGAAGATGCGGTCGGGTCGCCTTCCGCCGGCGCCCACGGCGCTTTTTCCCGCGGCCTGACCGGCGCATAGGGGCAGGCCTTGGCCTCGAAAAACACGCTGCCC
>JBBTKS010000095.1:0-1825 GCA_038058885.1 Pseudomonadota bacterium | reverse complement strand
GGCGCGTTCGATCACTTTGCGTTCCGCCAGGTTCGTCTGCGCCTGGTCCAGCTCGCGGCGCAGCGCCTGCCACTGCTCGAAGCGCGCCAGCGCCACTTCCACGATCGGCCGCACGCGCTCCACCGACAACCCATCCACCACGTAGGCGCTGACGCCCGCCTCCAGGGCCTCGCGCATCAGCGTCCGGTCCTGGTCCTGCGTGAACATCACGATCGGCCGCGGATTGTCGCGCGTGATCATGCACACGTGCTCCAGGGTATCGCGGTCCGGCGAGTCGCGGTCGATAATGATCACGTCCGGCCGCCGCGCACGCACCTGTGCCAGCATCTCGGTGGCGGTATCCACCACCGTCACCACGTCGTAGCCTGCCGCCCGCAGCGCCGGCTCCACGATCGCCGCGCGCTCGGGATCGTCGTCCACCAGCAGCACACTCAATGACATGTAGATAACCTCTGAAGCTGTCTTCACAATAGCAATCGCTGTG
The DNA here is from genome assembly GCA_038058885.1 of Pseudomonadota bacterium. Classification (GTDB taxonomy): domain Bacteria; phylum Pseudomonadota; class Gammaproteobacteria; order Acidiferrobacterales; family Sulfurifustaceae; genus Sulfuricaulis. Next base: position 1,341 of record JBBTKS010000095.1, on the reverse strand, counting down.
CCATGTGGGGAGTTCCAGTGGAATCAGGGGACTAGAGCGATTTATCACTTTCGAGCTTGTGAGGGATGCACCAATATTGTGAAGTGCGCACCAGACCTGAACCGAAGTGGTGCATGGCGCGCTTCCGCACGACAAGCGATAAGTCTGGTTATCGTTTCGAGACGAAGGGATTTCCCTTGATGTAAAACCGCAGGTGTCGCCGGGCCCAGTGGCCGGCATAATCGACGCCCACACGGGGCCGCTTGACGATGGTCACGGGTTCGGACTTGGCCGGCGCAGCGATGTAAAAATTATTCCCGGTCAGGTCGTACCCGTTGAGACGTTTGTCGATACGCATGGCGCGGCACAGCAGGCCGGGGCCCTGGGTCCGCTCATCGATATTCGTCACCGGCTCGATCGCGCGCAGCAATATGGCAGAGGCATGACCTTCGCGTTCGGTCACCACATTCATGCAGTAATACATCCCGTAGATCATGTACACGTAGGCGTGCCCCGGCGGACCGAACATGACCTGGGTGCGCTCGGTCAGCCCCCGGGCGGAATGGGCGGCAAGGTCGTGCGGCCCGAGGTAGGCCTCCACTTCCACGATCCGGCCGACGCGCTCTACGCCGCGCGATATATGGACCAGGTATTTGCCGAGCAGATCCCGTGCCACGGCGATCGTGTCCCGGTCATAGAACGCGCGCGGGAGTTTTCGCATGTCAGTCGAATTTCGTGTTCTATTAAGAACGAATGAGGCTGGTTAAAAAAAACGCCAACGGCGTCTCAACACTGGTTCAGATCACCCGCTCATTCCCGCCATCCACCGGCACCTGCGCGGCGGTGGTCTTGGCGAACAGCGGGCCGCACATTTCGGCCGCGAGTTCCGCGACGTCGCGGCTGGTGACTTCGGTTTTCAGCACGTTGTTCTTCTTGTACTGCTCGACCGTGAGGCCATAGTGCTTTGCGCGCGCTTGTAAAACTTCGTCGGTCCAGATGCCGGTGTCGAAAACGGCGTTGGGGTGCAGCGAGTTGATGCGGATGTTGTCCGCGCCCCATTCGAGCGCGGCCACGCGCGCGAGCTGATTAAGCGCCGCCTTCGACGCTGAATAAGCCGCGGCGCCGGGGCCGGGCGCGGGAACGTTTTTTGAGCCGATCACCACCACGCGCCCGCCCTTGGGCGCGAGCTTGAGCAGCGCATGCGCCTCGCGCATCAGTACCAGATTGGAGTCCAGGTTGATGCGCAGGACTTTCTGCCATTCGGTGGTGGTCAGCGCCTCGATGCGGCAGCCGGCGGGGAATATCCCGGCGTTCAGGATCAGCATGTCGAGCCCGCCGAAGGCGCGCGCGGTTTTTCCAGCG
>JBBTKS010000094.1:0-1090 GCA_038058885.1 Pseudomonadota bacterium | reverse complement strand
GCCGCTACCAGATCATTCCCAAGGACAGCAGTGCGAGCATCCTGACCTCGGGTCTGCTGGGCGATCAGTACATCGGCATCGAGCCGGGCGGTGACGACGTCGTGCTCAAGAACGGCGACAGTTTCCTGCGCACGCAATCGGCGCTGGTGCTGGAGAAGCTGGTCGGGCAGGTGATCTTCGACAAGGCCGGCGAGAGCGCGCCGGCCAAGTAGCATGTCGCCGCGAACATAAAGGAGACGCCAATGAAAAAATTCGCCTCTTTCGTGTGGTCGATGGTTTTCACCCTGTCCGCGCTGGCCGCCGATCTGGCGCCGGATCAGCTGGCGCGCGAGGTGACGGACAAGATCGTCGTGCTGCTCAAGGCGAACAAGGACGTCTACGCCAAGGACCACAAGAAGCTTTATGCGATGGTGGACGAGAACGTGCTGACGAATTTCGATTTCCGCGCCATGTCGCGCACGGTGCTCGGACGTTACTGGCGCACGGCCGACGAAGAGCAGCGCGCGCGTTTCACCGGCGAGTTTCGCGACCTGCTTGTGCGCACCTACGCCACCGCCTTGCTCAAGTACAACGACGAAAAGATCGTCTACCTGCCGTTCAGGACGACTCCGGGCGATCGCACCGCGACGGTGAAATCCGAGGTCCGCCGCACCGACGGCGGCCCGCCGATCGCCATCAACTACAGCTTTTACCATACGGACGCGGGTTGGAAGGTATATGACCTGACGATCGAAGGCGCGAGCCTTGTGACGACTTACCAGTCGACCTATTCGGAACGGGTGCAGCGGGAAGGGCTCAATGCGCTGATCGCCAGACTCGCGCAGGACAACAAGGCGGCCGCCGAAGGAAAAACCGCCTCGAATGGCACCAAGGCGAGCAGTCCGAAGTGAGCGCGAACGGTATTACCGCCCGTGACAACGGCGTGTTCGAGGTCAATGGACAGGTGACCTTCCAGTCAGTGCCGCAGTTTCTCGCCCTTACCGATAAATGGCTGCAGGCCGGTACCGGCAAGGTCACGATCGACATGCATGGCGTGACGCTCGCCGACTGCGCCGGGCTGGCGCTGTTAATCGAGTGGCTGCAACTCGCG
>JBBTKS010000093.1:0-9476 GCA_038058885.1 Pseudomonadota bacterium | reverse complement strand
GCCTGCCTCGAATCCGGCTGGATCACCACCGGCCCGCGGGTGAAAAAGTTTGAGGAGGATCTGAAGCGCTACTTCAACGCACCGCACGCGCTCGCCTTGTCCTCCGCCACTGCCGGCCTGCACCTGGCGCTGCTCGCGCTCGAACTCAAGCCCGGCGACGAGGTGATCACCACGCCGATGACCTTCGCCGCCACGCTCAACACCATCGTGCTCGCGGGTGGCAAGCCGGTGCTGGTGGACGTGGAGCCCGACACGTACAACATGGATATGTCGAAACTCGCCGGAGCGATCACCAAACAGACACGCGCGATCATGCCGGTGCATTTTGCCGGTTTGCCGGTGGACCTCGATCCGCTGTACGAACTGGCGGACAAGCACGGCTTGCGCGTGATCGAAGACGCGGCGCACGCCATCGGCACGGAATATAAAGGAAAGCGCATCGGCGCCTTCGGCGATACCCAGGTGTTCAGCTTCCACCCCAACAAGAACATGACCACCGGCGAGGGCGGCTGCGTGGTGACGCGCGACGACAAGCTGGCCGAAAAAATCGCGCTGCTGCGCTTTCACGGCATGGACCGCGAGGCCTGGAACCGTTTCGGCAAGAGCGGATCGCAGCACTACGAGATCATTACGCCGGGCCTCAAGTACAATATGATGGACATCCAGGCCGCGCTCGGCCTGCACCAACTCCCCGCGCTCGACGGTTTCATAAAACGCCGCACGGAACTGGCGCTGCGTTACCAGAAACTCCTTACCGGCTGGCCGCAATGGACCCGGCCCGGCACGCCGGAATTCGCTCATCGCCACGCCTGGCACCTGTACGCGCCGCTGATCAATCCCGCGGCCGCGGGCATGGACCGCGACGCCTTCATGCAAGGCATGAAGCAGCGTAACATCGGCACCGGGCTGCATTACCGCGCGGCGCACCTGTATCCTTATTACCGCGAGCACTACGGTTTCAAACCCGGTGATTTTCCGAATGCCGAAAGCATCGGCGACCGTATCGTGAGCCTGCCGCTGTTCCCCGGCCTGCGCGACGTCGACCAGGACCGGGCGATCGCCGCCATGGCCGATTTGTTCGGAAGGAAGTGACGTGACCAAGCCTTATTTGAGCGTCGTGATTCCGGTATACAACGAGCAGGAAAACCTGCCGGCGTTGTTCCAGCGTCTGACGGCGACGCTCGACAAGCTCGGGAAACCCTTCGAGATTCTTTTCACCAACGACGGCAGCCGCGACAACTCGCTCGTCCTGCTCAGGGATTTTCACCAGCAACGGCCGAAGCAGGTGCGTGTCATCGACTTCAACGGCAATTTCGGCCAGCACATGGCGATCATGGCGGCGTTCGAGCGTGCGCGCGGCGAGGTGATCGTGACGCTCGACGCCGATCTGCAGAATCCGCCGGAGGAAATACCCAAGCTGCTGGCGGAGATCGAGAACGGACATGACGTCGTCGGCGGCTACCGCAAGGAGCGGCACGATTCCTGGTTCCGCCGCCAGGCGTCGCGCATGCTCAACGCGGTGCGCGAGCGCACCACGCGTATCCGCATGCGCGATCAGGGCTGCATGCTGCGCGCCTACCGCAGAAATATCGTCGAGCACATCACCGCCAGCGGCGAGACCTCGACCTTCATTCCGGCCTTGGCCATGAGTTACGCCGCCAATCCCATGGAGGTTGAAGTCGAACACGCCGCCCGCGCTGCCGGGACCTCGAAATACCGGCTCTACGATCTGATACGTCTCAACTTCGATCTCATGACGGGCTTTTCCGTCGTGCCGCTGCAGATATTCACGTTCTTCGGCATGCTCATCGCCGCCGGCAGCCTGCTGTTCGTGATATTCCTCTTTATCCGCCGTCTCGTCATCGGTCCGGAAGCTGAAGGCCTGTTTACCTTGTTCGCGATCCTGTATTTCCTGGTCGGCGTCGGCATCATGGGGCTCGGCGTCATCGGCGAGTACGTCGGCCGCATCTACCAGGAAGTTCGCCGCCGCCCGCGCTTCATGATTCGCGACGTCTATGAACAACTCGATACCCAGAAGGCGGGCACAGGTGGTTGAGCCCGGCGTCGTCGTCTTCGCCTATCATGACGTCGGTGTCGAATGCCTCGATGCGCTGGTCTCCCGCGGCAGCCGCGTGCTCGCGGTGTTCACGCATCGCGACAACCCCGAGGAGAAAATCTGGTTCAAGTCGGTGGCGCAGCTCGCGCGCCGGCACGGCATCCCGGTGCACACACCCGATTCCGTGAACACGCCGGAATGGATCGCCCGGTTGCGTGAGATTCAGCCGGATATTATTTTTTCGTTCTACTACCGCAACCTGATCTGTCAGGAAATCCTGGACATCCCGCGCCTCGGCGCCTTCAACCTGCACGGCTCGCTGCTGCCGAAATACCGCGGGCGGGTGCCGATAAACTGGGCGATGCTGAACGGCGAGACCGAAACCGGCGCGACGCTGCACCATATGGTCAAGCGCCCCGATGCCGGCGACATCGTCGACCAGGAAGCCGTGTCCATCGGCCCGCGTGACACGGCGCAGGATGTCTTTATTAAAGTGACGGCGGCCGCGCGCCAGGTTGTGGAGCGCAGCCTGGAGGCGATCAAACAGGACCGCGCGCCGCGCCGCCCGCAGGACGAATCGCAGGCGAGCTACTTCAGCGGGCGCAAACCGGACGACGGACGCATCGACTGGCACGCCGACGCCCAGCGAATTTTCAATTTCATCCGTGCGCTGACCCATCCCTATCCCGGTGCTTTCACTGATGTGCAGGATGCACAAATGCCGCGGGCGGCCGCTCCCGACGTCCCTGTCTCTCGCGGCATTAGCGCATCCATGCCCGTCACAGGATGCGCAGGAGCGGCGGACGTGGAGGGCCGCCGGTTTTTCGTCTGGTGGGCCGAGCCGCGGCCGGACGGCGCAGGCCGGCCGGGACAGGTGGTTTCGGTCGCACCGTTGCGGGTGGCGGCGGGGAACGGTTCCCTGGAAATAACGAAATGGCAGTGGCGCGGCGGCCCGGAGCAGGAGGGCGGCGCGCATGGCCTGCGGCTCGATCAAGTTCTGGGCGAAGCGACATCGCAGGCGGCCTCGGTTTAACATACGCATCTTTTGAACGGAGTCAGCATGAGCCTTAAAGTCTTGATCCTCGGTGTGAACGGTTTCATCGGCAACAGTCTGACCGAGCGCATCCTGCGCGACACCGATTGGGAGGTCTACGGCATGGACATGGGCCGGGACAAGCTCGACCGGTGCCTCGGCCATGACCGCTTCCACTACGTCGAGGGCGACATCACCATCAACAAGGAGTGGATCGAGTACCACGTCAAGAAATGCGACGTGGTGCTGCCGCTCGTGGCCATCGCCACGCCCGCGACCTACGTGCTCGATCCGCTGCGCGTGTTCGAGCTCGACTTCGAGGCCAACCTGGCGGTGGTGCGCCAGTGCGTGCGCTACAAAAAGCGCGTGTTGTTCCCCTCGACCTCCGAGGTGTATGGCATGAGCGCGGACGCCGAGTTCGACGAGGATGCTTCGAACCTCGTGCTCGGCCCGATCAACAAGCCGCGCTGGATTTATTCGTGCAGCAAGCAGCTGCTCGACCGCGTGATCGCCGCCTACGGCCAGCAGCAAGGCTTCAAATACACCCTGTTCCGGCCGTTCAACTGGATCGGCCCCAAGCTCGACAATATCCTCGAGCCCAAGGAAGGCAGCTCGCGCGTGCTCACGCAGTTCATCGGCAACATCCTGCGCGGCAAGGACATCCAGCTCGTCGACGGCGGCGCGCAGCGGCGCAGCTTCACGTACATCGACGACGGCGTGGACGCGCTCATGCGCATCATCGAAAACAAGGACGGCTGCGCCGACGGGCGCATCTTCAACATCGGCAACCCGAAAAACGACATGTCGGTGCGGGAGCTGGCCGAGACCGTGCTCGCGCTCGTGAAGACCTATCCCAAGTATGCGCCGCTGGCGGAAAAGACCCGCCTCGTCACGGTGAACTCGGGCGATTATTACGGCAAGGGTTATCAGGACATCCTGACGCGCGTGCCGTCGATCCGTAACGCCGAGAAATACCTGGGCTGGAAGCCCGTGACCGACTTCAAGACGGCGCTGCGCAAGACGCTCGATTACCACCTCGGCCGGCCCTCGCAGGAACTGGAAACCTGAAGATTCCAAATAAATCATGAATATGATTTTGAATCGCCAGGACGCCAGGACGCCAGGACGCCAGGAACGCCAAGAAAAGAAATGGAAATCAGTAATGTAGGGTGCGTCCCACGCACCCATGGGTTTCATCTGGGCCGTGGATCGGTGCGCAGGGCGCACCCTACATTATTACTAAACTGCGGCCATGGCTGAGACGAGGCTGTCGCTCAAGGTCGATGTCGATACCGATCGCGGCACGCGCGTCGGCGTGCCGCGGCTTCTGGATCTCTTCGACGAATTCGGCATCCAGGCGACTTTTCTTTTTTCCCTCGGTCCTGACAACACCGGCCGTGCCATCCGGCGCATCTTCCGGCCGGGCTTCTTCCGGAAAGTGGCGCGCACCGGTGTCGTCAGTACCTACGGGCTGCGCACCCTGCTGAACGGCGTGTTGTGGCCCGGTCCGCACATCGGCCGGCGTAACGGAGCGATCCTGCGCGCCGCGCGCGACCGCGGCCACGAGGTCGGGATCCATTGTTACGACCACATCCGCTGGCAGGACGGCCTGGCGCGCATGTCGCGCGCCGAGGTTTATGCCGAATTCGACAAGGCGCGCCGCGAGTTCGAGCGTGTCTTCGGGGCGCGCGCGCAAACCGCCGGCGCCGCCGGCTGGCAGGCGAACGCCCTGAGCCTGGCGGCCTACGATGACGCCGGCCTGCTGTACGCCAGCGATACGCGCGGCACGCACGCCTTTTTCCCGCGCGCGAACCGGATCGTGTTCAAGACTTTGCAGATTCCGACGACGTTGCCGACGCTCGATGAATTGCTCGGACGCCCGGAACATCCCGAGGAGCGCCTGATTGAACAGTACCTGTCATGGCTGCGCCCGGGACAACTCAATGCGCTGACCGCGCACGCCGAGATTGAAGGCATGATCAAGATCGATCTGTTCCGCGCGCTGTTGGCGCGGGCGCAAAAACGGGATGTTCGTTTCGTTCGCCTGGACGACTTGGCGCGCGAATATCTGCGCGAACGCGATCGCATTCCGGTCGGCGATTTGATTCAAGGCGAAGTAGACGGCCGTTCCGGGACGCTCGCGGTGCAGAAGGCCGCCTGAGCCCGCGTAGCGCCTGCAACCGGTCTCATTCATAATCCCGCCCCATGCTTGCTCCCGACATCGATCCGGTTGCCATCCATCTAGGCCCGCTCAAGGTGCACTGGTACGGGCTCATGTATCTCGTCGGTTTCCTCGGCGCGTGGTGGCTCGGTATTTACCGCGCGAAGCGTCCCGGCTCCGGCTGGCACCCGCAGGAAATCGCCGATTTTCTTTTTTATGGCGCGCTCGGCGTCATCCTCGGCGGCCGCATGGGTTATGTGCTGTTTTATAACTTCGGTTATTACCTCGAGCATCCGATCGAGATTTTTTACATCTGGACCGGCGGTATGTCGTTCCACGGCGGTTTGCTCGGCGTCATCATCGCCATGTGGCTGTATGCGCGCCGAACCCGCCGCGCGTTTTTTGTCGTGGCCGATTTTGTCGCGCTGCTGACCCCGCTGGGCCTGGGCGCCGGCCGTCTTGGCAATTTCATCAACCACGAACTCTGGGGCCGCGCCACCGACGTGCCTTGGGGCATGGTCTTTCCCAACGCCGGTTCGCTCCCGCGCCACCCCTCCCAGCTTTATGAATTCACGCTTGAAGGCGTGGCCCTGTTTACCATTCTCTGGTTCTATGCGCGCAAGCCGCGCCCCATGGCCTCGGTGTCCGGCCTGTTCCTGCTCTGTTACGGGTGCTTCCGCTTTATCGTGGAATTCGTGCGTGAGCCGGACGCGCAGCTCGGCTATCTCGCCTTCGGCTGGGTGACCATGGGACAGGTGTTGAGCCTGCCGATGGTTTTTCTGGGAATCTGGATGTTCCGGTGGGCGCATCGGAAAGCCGAAACAAAGCCACACGCTACTTGATCCAAACCGTTTTTACATTTACAAATTCCCGAATGCCGTGCACGGACAGTTCGCGTCCGTAGCCCGAGTCTTTGATTCCTCCAAAAGGCAAACGCGGATCACTTTTGACCAGCCCGTTGACGAAGCTCGCGCCTGACTGGAGGCGCCGCGCCAGGCGCTCGCCTTTTTTGACATCCCGCGTCCACACGCTTCCACCCAGCCCATAGCGGTTGTCATTGGCGATACGCATCGCGGCTTCTTCATCTTTGACCCGGATCATGATCGCCACCGGACCGAACAGTTCTTCCTCGTAGGCGCGCATGCCGGGGCCGACATGGTCGATGATCGTGGGCTCGTAGAAAAATCCCGGACCGGCGGCCGGTCCGCCGTGCAGCGTGAAGGTCGCCCCCGCCGTCACCGAATCAGCCACTTGCCGGTGCAGCTGGTCGCGCAGGTCGGCGCGCGCCATGGGTCCGAGTCCGGTGTCCTCGCGCGCCGGATCGCCCAGTCGCAGGGCATGGGCCTTGTGCCGGAAAAGTTCGATAAAGGATTCGGCGATCGATTCAACCAGGATGAAGCGCTTCGCGGCGATGCAGCTCTGCCCACAGTTAAGGAAGCGCGAGGCCACGCCGACGGACGTTGCCTGTTCGAGATCGGCGTCCGGCAGGACGATGAAAGCATCCGAGCCGCCGAGTTCGAGCACGGATTTCTTGAGGCTGGCCCCGGCCGCCGCCGCCACCTTGCTTCCGGCCGCGTCGCTGCCCGTGAGCGTCACCGCGTGGATGCGCGGATCGGCGATGATTTTCTCCGCCTGGGCCGCGGAGGTCATGAGCGTGCCAAAAACGCCTTTGGGGAAACCGGCCTTGTGGAAAATCTCTTCGATGGCGAGAGCGCATTGCGGGACGTTCGAGGCGTGTTTCAATATGGCGGTGTTGCCCGCCATGAGGTTTGGCGCGGCGAAGCGGAACACCTGCCAGAACGGGAAATTCCACGGCATGATCGCGAGCACCGTCCCGAGCGGCAGGTAAGCGACGTAGCTCAAGCTGGCGTCGGATTCGATCTTTTCGTCCTGGAGGAAGGTCGCGGCGTGTTCGGCGTAGAACTCGCAGCCCAAGGCGCATTTCTCCACCTCGGCGCGCGCTTCCTTGGCGATCTTGCCCATCTCAAGCGTGATTATTCCTGCATAATGTGCTGCGTTATTTCGCAGTTCGGCGGCCGCGCTGCGGAACAGTCGTGCGCGCTCGGCGAACGAGGTCGCCTGCCAGCCGGCGGTGGCCGCCGCTGCAGAGGCAAGCGCCGCCTCTATTTGCCGTTCATTCCATACATCGAAGGTTTTCAACCGCTCGCCGGTGGTAGGATTGATCGTTTCCAGGGTCATGGGTATATCCTTGGTCGTTCAGTGGCAGTCAGGCGTGGTTATCTATAATAAAACAGCATGCAGCGATTCCTCTCGATTTTTTTACTCATGGCCGGGCTGGCAAGCGTGGGCGGGGCATCGTTCGCGCAGGATTTGATCCAGGACGAAGAAGGCAGCCGGCGTGATTATCTGGCCGCGATCGAGGCCCTGAAGGCCGGTCAGACCGAGCGTTTCAAGACGCTCTATGCGCGCCTGGACGGTTACATCCTGCGCGGCTATCTCGAATACGAATCCATCAAGAATCGTGTTGCCTCCTCTCCCGCGGCCGACCTGCGGCGCTTTCTCGCGGAAAACAGCCAGGCGCCGGTCAGCGACACCATTCGCAAGAAATGGCTGCGCGTGCTGGCGGGTCGCGGCGACTGGAAGACTTTCCTCAAGGAATACCAGGACATCGAGGACGATCCCGAATTGCAGTGCCTGCGTGTTTCGCATCTGCTGAAGACGAGCGAGGCGCAGGCCGCCCTCATGACCGAGGTGGAAAAACTCTGGCTCACCGGCAAGCAACTGCCGCGGACCTGCGAGCCGGTGTTCGCCGCCTGGAAAAAAGCCGGGCACATGACCAGCGACAAGGTCTGGGCGCGCATACGTCTGGCGATGGAGTCGCGCAACCTGCGTCTCGCCGGCGAGATCGCGCAATATCTCGATCCCTCCGAGCGGGTGTGGGTCAGGCGCTGGCAGGCGATGCACCGCGATCCGGTGCGCGAGCTGCACAACATCGCCTATCCGGTCGAAACGCCGGTAGCGCGCATGATCGTCAAACACGGCGTGGTGCGCCTCGCCTACCGCGATCCCGAGGAGGCCATGGTGCAATGGGACTTGCTCAAGCACAAATACCAGTTCTTCGGCGAGGACGACAATTATGTCCTGCGCTACATTGGCATTCTCGCGGCGCAGGACCAGTTGCCGCAGGCGCTGATGTGGCTGTCGGCGGTTTCCGCCGAGCCGGGAGACATGACGCTGCACCTGTGGCGGGTGAAGACGGCGCTGCGCGCCGGGCAATGGGAAATGGCCAAGCGCTTCATCGCGGGATTGAGCGAGGAGCAGCGGCAGGACAGCCAGTGGCGCTACTGGACCGCGCGCATTCTGGAGTCCACGGGCAACAAGGACGAGGCGCGCCGCCTCTACGAGACCCTCGCGCGTGACCGCAGCTACTACGGCTTTCTCGCCGCCGACCGCGCCGGCAAGGACTACTCCATGCAGCACGTGAGCACCGACGCCACCCCGGAAGAGGTGAGCGCGATGCTGGCGCGCCCCGGCATCCAGATGGCGCAGGAGCTGTATCTGATGGGACAGGTAACCGATTCGCGCCGCCAGTGGAACTGGACCACGCGTCGCCTGAACAACCGCGATCTGGCCGTGGCCGCCGTGATCGCGCGCCAGTGGGGCTGGCATGACCGCGCCATCCTCACGGTGGCGCGCAGCGATCAACAGGACGATCTCGAGCTGCGCTTCCCGCTGCTGTACCGCGACACGATCGAGGCCAACGCCACCCAGGTCGGCATCGACCCGAGCTGGGTTTACGGCGTGGTGCGGCAGGAATCGGCCTTCGTCGTGGACGCGCGCTCGCAGGCGGGCGCGCTCGGGCTGATGCAGCTGATGCCGTCCACCGGACGCCTCACGGGGCGCAAGCTCAACATGCCGATCCGTAACAACCGCGCGCTGCTGAACATCGAAAATAACCTGCGCCTGGGCGTGAGTTACCTGAAGGAAGTACTCGGCCGCAACAAAGGTAACCAGGTGCTGGCCACGGCCTCTTATAACGCCGGCCCGAACCGCGTCAGCGCGTGGTTGCCGGACAAGACGCTGGACGCCGACATCTGGGTGGAAACCATCCCGTTCGGCGAGACGCGCGACTACGTAAAAAACGTCATGTCCTATACCACCGTGTACGACCATCGCCTCGGCAGCCGCCCGGCGCGCCTGCAGGAGCGCATGCAGAGCGTTTATCCCGCGGAAAAGTGAGCACCGGCGGCCCGATCAGGCCGCCC
>JBBTKS010000092.1:0-1984 GCA_038058885.1 Pseudomonadota bacterium | reverse complement strand
GCGCGTCCGCAAGCGCGAATTCCGCGCCTTGTGGATCGCGCGTATCAACGCCGCGGCGCGCGAGTGCGGTCTCTCCTATAGCCGGTTTATGAACGGACTGAAAAAGGCTACCATCGATATCGACCGCAAGGTGCTGTCCGATATCGCGGTGCACGATAAAAAGTCCTTTTCCGTTCTGGCTGACAAGGCCAAGGCTGCTTTGGCCGCTTGAAATCGTGATGATGGCGCGAGCCGTCACATGAAGCGATTGTCACCGAAAGGGAAAGGTCAACCGACCTTTCCCTTTTTTGTTTGCACGTGAGTGAACCGAACCGTGACTGATACGACAAGCACTGTCGAACAACATCTGAAGACGCTGATGAACGAAGCCGAGGCGGCCGTGGCCGCTACCGGCAATGTTGCGGCTGTCGAGGACCTCCGCGTCAAGTATCTGGGCAAGAAGGGGCTGCTGACCGAGCAACTGAAAAGTCTCGGCGGACTGCCGCCGGACGAGCGGCCGCGCGTCGGTGCGCTCGTCAACCGGGCCAAGGAAGCGCTGCAGGAGAAACTCGGCGCGCGCAAACAGCAGCTTGAATCCGCTGCGCGTGACCATCAACTGGCGCGTGAAATACTGGATGTGACACTCCCGGGACGCGGCGTACGCCAGGGCGGCCCGCATCCGATTACACGCACACTCGAGCGGCTCGAGACCCTGTTCGTGCACATGGGATTCGATATCGCCGACGGCCCCGAAATCGAGGACGATTACCACAACTTCGGGGCGCTCAATATTCCGCCGAGCCACCCCTCGCGGGCGATGCACGACACGTTTTACTTCGACGCGCACCGGCTGCTGCGCACGCATACCTCGCCGGTACAGGTGCGCTACATGGAAAACCACCAGCCGCCGCTGCGCATTATCGCGCCCGGGCGCGTCTATCGCTGCGATTCGGACGTGACCCATACCCCCATGTTCCACCAGATCGAGGGGCTCATGGTGGACGAGGCGGTGAGCTTTGCCGATCTCAAGGGCGTGCTCAGCGATTTTCTGGTTCAATTCTTCGAGAAACCGCTCAAGGTGCGGTTTCGCCCGTCGTACTTTCCGTTCACGGAGCCGTCCGCGGAAGTGGACATCAGCTGCGTCATTTGCGGCGCCAAGGGTTGCCGCGTGTGCAAGAACACCGGCTGGCTCGAGGTGCTGGGATGCGGCATGGTTCACCCCGAGGTGTTCCGTCACGTCGGCATCGACAGCGAGCGCTGGAGCGGTTTCGCCTTCGGGCTGGGCGTGGAGCGCCTCGCGATGCTGCGTTACGGTGTGAACGATCTGCGGCTGTTCTACGAAAACGATTTGCGGTTCTTACAACAGTTTAAATAGACAGGATTAACAGGATTAGAAAAATATTTTCTTGCAGTTTAAGTCCCGTTAATCCTGTAAATCCTGTCTATTAAGAATTAATTATGAAAATAAGCGAAAAATGGTTGCGTGAGTGGGTATCACCGAAGCTCGATACGCGGGCGCTGGCGGACCGCCTGACCATGGCCGGACTGGAAGTCGGCGCCATTGAACCGGTGGCGCCGGTTCTGGATCGCGTCGTGGTCGGAGAGATCGTTTCCGTCGCGCCGCATCCGTCCGCCGACAAGCTTCGGATTTGCCGGGTGAACGTCGGCAAAGGCAATAAACTCGATATTGTGTGCGGCGCGGCCAACGCGGCGCCAGGCATGAGGGCGCCCGTCGCACTGGAAGGCGCCACGCTGCCGGGCGGGATGAAAATCAAACAAGCGGAAGTCCGCGGTGTTGTTTCCGCCGGCATGCTCTGTTCCGCCAGTGAACTGGGACTGGCGGAATCCGCCGAGGGGCTGCTGTCCCTGGACAAAGATGCCAGACCGGGTGCATCGATCGTCGATTATCTGGGTCTTGACGATGTCACGCTGGAGATCGATCTCACTCCCAACCGCGGCGATTGCCTGAGCATCGCCGGCATCGCCAGAGAGCTCGCGGCGTTGA
>JBBTKS010000091.1:0-23156 GCA_038058885.1 Pseudomonadota bacterium | reverse complement strand
CCCACCTTCGGCACCATTTTAATTTCCATCCCGTCTGTTTATTGACACACGAACAACGCTCGTCCGCGGCGTATCCATAGGCGATTTTTATACCCCTAAAAGTAGCTTAACCCTTTGAAGAGCATAAGTTTGTGAGGCAGTCGTTTGCTTGACATCCTTTGCAGCGAAAGCCTAGACTCGCCGGACTTCTAATTATTGATCCGGCATGAATGTAATTGAAACGAAGGCAGCGAATTCCAGCAGTTTTTCTGGTAATCGTGGCGCCGGATCAATAATTAATAACTCTTAAGATTGCTTGTTATTGCGGCGGCAAGGCGTCTTAGGTTGAAGGCACGGCCCTGTTTATCGGGATCCGCACTTCAAGGTGGAGTCATGCCGCCGCAATAACGCAGATTCCCGGGGCTCGGATGCTGCAAGGTTATCTCCCCATCCTGATTTTTATCGGCGTTGCCCTGGGCATGGGCAGTGTCATCATATTGGCCGGACGGCTGCTGGGTCCGCATCGCCCGGATAGCGCGAAACTCTCCCCCTACGAGTGCGGCTTTGAGGCGTTCGAGGACGCGCTCATGAAATTTGACGTGCGTTATTACCTCGTCGCCATCCTGTTCATCATCTTCGATCTCGAAATCGCGTTCCTGTTTCCTTGGGCGGTGGCGCTCAACGAAATCGGCATGTTCGGGTTTCTTTCGATGATGGTGTTCCTGGGCATCCTCGTCGTCGGCTTCATCTATGAGTGGAAAAAAGGGGCGCTGGAATGGGAATAGAAGGCGTGCTCGAAAAAGGCTGGGTAACCACGCAGGCGGATAAATTGATCAATGCCGCGCGCACCGGTTCGCTCTGGCCGATGACCTTCGGGCTCGCCTGCTGCGCAATCGAGATGATGCATGCCGCGGCTTCGCGTTACGACATGGACCGCTTCGGTATTGTCTTCCGTCCCAGCCCGCGCCAGTCGGACGTGATGATCGTGGCCGGCACGCTGGTGAACAAAATGGCGCCGGCACTGCGCAAGGTCTACGACCAGATGTCGGAACCGCGCTGGGTGATCTCCATGGGTTCCTGCGCCAACGGCGGCGGTTATTACCATTATTCTTATTCGGTGGTTCGCGGCGTCGACCGCATCGTGCCGGTGGATGTGTACGTTCCCGGCTGTCCGCCGACGGCCGAAGCCCTGCTGTACGGCATCATCCAGCTGCAGAACAAGATTCGCCGTACCAACACCATCGCCCGCTGATGCCGCCTGGGGAATCATCATGACTGATACGCATCAGGACCTTGCCGCTCACGCCCAGAAAATGTTCGGCGAGTCGATAACGGCCGTCCATGAGTTCGCCGGGCAGCTCACGCTGGACATTCACCGTGACCGGATCGTCGAAATTTGCCGCACGCTGCGCGACGATCCGGCGTTCGCCTTCGAGCAGATCATGGACGTGTGCGGCGTGGATTATCTCGATTACGGACGCGAGTCGCCCGCGGGCCCGAGGAAAGGACCGCGCTTCGCCGCGGTTTATCATTTGCTGTCGCTCAGGCACAACCGGCGCCTGTGTCTGCGCGCCTATCTGGACGACGAGAGTCCGATGATCGCCTCCGTGACCGGTATCTGGAATTCAGCCAACTGGTACGAGCGCGAGGCGTTCGATCTCTTCGGCATCGTGTTCGAAGGGCATCCGGATCTGCGCCGCATCCTCACCGATTACGGTTTCATCGGGCATCCGTTCCGCAAGGATTTCCCGCTCATCGGCCGTGTCGAGATGCGCTACGACGCCGAGAAGCAGCGCGTCATTTACGAACCGGTTTCCATCGAACCGCGCGTGCTCGTGCCGCGCGTTATCCGTGCAGAAGGTTTTGCCAAGGGCTGATACGTGGCAGAAATCCGCAACTACACATTGAACTTCGGCCCGCAGCATCCGGCCGCGCACGGCGTGCTGCGCCTGGTGCTGGAAATGGACGGCGAGGTCGTGCAGCGCGCCGACCCGCACATCGGCCTGCTGCACCGCGGCACCGAGAAGCTGGCCGAGTCCAAGCCCTACAACCAGTCCATCGGCTACATGGACCGCCTCGATTACATCTCGATGATGTGCAGCGAACACGGTTACGTGCTGGCGATCGAGAAGCTGCTCGGGATCGAGCCGCCGCTCCGTGCCCAGTATATCCGCGTGCTGTTCGACGAGATCACGCGCCTGCTCAATCACCTGTTCTGGCTCGGCGCGCACGCCCTGGACGTCGGCGCGATGACCGTGTTTCTTTACTGTTTCCGCGAGCGCGAGGACCTGTTCGATTGCTACGAAGCGGTGTCCGGCGCGCGCATGCACGCCACCTATTACCGCCCGGGCGGTGTTTACCGCGACCTGCCCGACAGCATGCCGCAATACCAGCCATCCCCGCTGCGCGACACGAGTGAAATCACGCGGCTGAACGCCAATCGCGAGGGCTCGTTGCTCGATTTCATCTGGGATTTCACCGAGCGTTTCCCGAAACATGTCGATGACTATGAAATGCTGCTCACCGACAACCGTATCTGGAAACAGCGCACCGTCGGGATCGGCGTGATCTCGCCCGAACGCGCCTTGCAGCTCGGTTTCACCGGTCCCATGTTGCGCGGCTCGGGCGTCGAATGGGATCTGCGCAAGAAGCAGCCGTACGAGGTTTACGATCGCCTGGATTTCGACATCCCCGTCGGCGTCAACGGCGACTGCTACGACCGTTATCTGGTGCGCATCGAGGAAATGCGCCAGTCGAACCGCATCATCCGCCAGTGCGTGGAGTGGCTGCGCCGGAATCCGGGACCGGTGATGATCGAGGATCGCAAGGTGGCGCCGCCGCCGCGCGAGAAGATGAAGGGCGACATGGAATCGCTGATCCATCACTTCAAGCTCTTCACCGAGGGTTACTGCGTTCCCGCGGGCGAGACCTACGCGGCGGTCGAGCATCCCAAGGGCGAATTCGGCGTGTACATGATCTCGGACGGCGCCAACAAACCGTACCGCGTGAAGATTCGCACCGCCGGCTTCGCGCATTTGTCGGCGATGGATGAATTGACTCGCGGCCACATGATCGCCGACGTGGTCGCGGTGATCGGCACGCTCGACATTGTTTTCGGAGACATCGACCGATGAATGCCCAGTCCAGAACGGCCTCGAAGATCGGCCTGCTGTCGGGGCCGTCGCGCGCCGAGATCGACCGCGAAATCGCCAAGTATCCCCCGGACCGCAAGCAAGCGGCGGTGATGGCGGCGCTGCGCATCGCGCAGGAACAGCACGGCGGCTGGCTCCCGGCCGACCTGATCGAGGCGGTGGCGGAATATCTCGAAATGCCGGCGATTGCCGTGCATGAAGTGGCGACCTTCTACACCATGTATGACCTGAAGCCGGTGGGGCGCCACAAGGTTTGCGTGTGCACCAACATCTCCTGCCTGCTGAACGGTTCCGGCCGCATCATGAATCACCTGGAAACGAGGCTCGGTATCAAGCCGGGCGAAACCTCCGCCGGCGGTAAATTCACCCTGAAAGAGGTCGAGTGCCTGGGCGCCTGCGGCGGCGCGCCGATGATGATGGTCGACAAGACCTATCACGAACATCTCACGCCTGAAAAGGTGGACGAGATCCTGGACAAGCTGGAATAGCGCCATGGCCAACGAACTCTGTTTCAGAAATCTCCATCTCGACCGGCCGTGGCAATTGGCGACGTACCAGAGCGCCGGCGGCTACGAGACGTGGAAGAAAATCCTCAAGGAAAAAATCCCGCCCGAGAAGATCATCGACGATCTCAAGAAGTCCGCGCTGCGCGGACGCGGCGGCGCGGGATTTTCCACCGGACTGAAATGGTCCTTCATGCCGAAGAACACGCCGGGTCAGAAATACATCGTGTGCAACTCCGACGAAGGCGAGCCGGGCACCTTCAAGGATCGCGACATCCTGCGCTTCAATCCGCACTCACTGATCGAAGGCATGGCCATCGCCGGCTACGCCATCGGCGCGACCGTGGGCTACAACTACATCCGCGGTGAATTCTGGGAACCGTACGAACGTTTCGAAGCTGCGCTGAAGGAAGCCTATGGTGCCGGGCTGTTGGGTAAAAATATCCTCGGGTCCGGCGTGGACTTCGACCTGCACACGCATCTCGGCGCCGGCGCCTACATCTGCGGCGAGGAAACGGCGCTGCTCGAATCCATCGAGGGCAAGAAGGGCCAGCCGCGGTTCAAGCCGCCGTTCCCGGCGAATTACGGCCTGTTCGGGCGTCCGACCACGATTAACAATACCGAGACGCTGGCGTCGGTGCCGGACATCATCAAGAACGGCGCCGACTGGTTCCTGAACATCGGCAAGCCCAACAACGGCGGTCCCAAGCTCTTCTCCGTCTCGGGCCATGTCAACAAGCCCGGCAACTATGAAGTCCCGATGGGGACTCCGTTCGCGAAACTTCTTGAAATGGCCGGCGGCGTGCGCAACGGCCGCAAATTGAAGGCAGTGATCCCCGGCGGTTCCTCGGCGAACGTATTACCGGCCAATGTCATGATGGATGTGACCATGGACTACGATTCGCTCGCCAAGGCCGGCTCGATGCTGGGCTCGGGCGGGGTCATCGTCATGGACGAGACCACCTGCATGGTGCATGCGCTCGCGCGCATCGCGCATTTCTATTATGAGGAATCCTGCGGCCAGTGCACGCCATGCCGCGAAGGCACCGGCTGGATGTCGCGCGTGATCCATCGCATCGAGCACGGGGAAGGCAGACCCGAAAACCTGGACATGCTCACGGAGCTTGCCTCCAACATCGAAGGCCGCACCATTTGCGCGCTGGGCGACGCCGCCGCGTGGCCGGTGAAGAGTTTTATCAAATATTTCCGCAGCGAGTTCGAATACCATATCGAACATCGCCGCTGCCTGCCCGGCACGCACGGGAGCCACGCATGAGCGCCAATCCGAAAGACATCAAAACGCCCCCGGCCTCCGATTCCGTGACTATTGAAGTGGATGGCCGGCGGTTGCAGGCGCGCAAGGGGCAGATGCTGATAGAGGTGACCGATGCCTCCGGCATCACCATCCCGCGCTTCTGCTACCACAACAAACTCTCGATCGCGGCCAACTGCCGCATGTGCCTGGTGGACGTGGAGAAGGCGCCGAAGCCCCTGCCCGCCTGCGCCACGCCGGTGGCCGAGGGCATGGTCGTGCACACCCGTTCGGACCGGGCGCGCACCGCGCAAAAGAGCACCATGGAATTCCTGCTGATCAATCATCCGCTCGATTGCCCGGTCTGCGATCAGGGCGGCGAGTGCGAACTGCAGGACCTCGCGGTGGGTTATGGCAAGGACGTGTCGCGCTACGCCGAGGCCAAGCGCATCGTGAAGGACCGGGACATCGGACCGCTGATTTCCACCGACATGACGCGCTGCATCCATTGCACCCGCTGCGTGCGTTTCGGACAGGAAGTCGCCGGCGTGATGGAATTCGGCGGCCTGGGGCGCGGCGAGCATACGGAGATTCGCACCTTCCTCGACCGCAGCGTGGACTCGGAGCTGTCCGGCAACGTCATCGACCTGTGCCCGGTGGGCGCGCTCACCTCCAAACCGTTCCGCTACACCGCGCGCCCGTGGGAACTTGCCGACCACGCCTCGATCAGCCCGCACGATTGTGTCGGCGCCAATATCAATGTGCAGGTGCGCCGCGGGAACGTGATGCGCGTGCTGCCGCGCGATAACGAGGCCGTCAACGAATGCTGGCTCGCCGACCGCGACCGTTTCAGTTACGAGGCCCTGAACGGCGAGGATCGCCTGCGCGTGCCCATGATCCGCCGCGGGACGACATGGGAAGAGACCGACTGGACCACGGCGTTCGAATTCACGGTGGCCGGACTCAAGAAGGTGCTGGCGGCGCACAGGCCCGAAAATCTGGGCGCATTGGCCGCGCCCATTTCCACGCTCGAGGAATTCTATTTGCTGCAGAAACTGGTGCGCGCGCTGGGTAGCGGCAGCGTGGATCACCGCCTGCGCCAGATGGATTTCAGCGATGACGCTGTCGCGCCGCTGTTTCCGTCGCTGGGACGGCCGATCGCCGAGCTCGAAAGTCTCGACGGCGCGCTGCTGATCGGCGCGAACCCGCGCAAGGACCAGCCGCTGATCAACCTGCGGCTGCGCAAGAGCGCGCTGAATGGCGCGCGCGTCTTCGCCATCAACCCGATCGATTACGATTTCAGTTACAAGCTGGCTGGCAAGGTGATCGCCGGCCCGGCACAGATGGTGCGCGCACTGGCGGGCGTGGCGCGCGCCTTGAGCACGCTCAAAAAGGCGGAATGGCCGGCCGCCTTCGCCAAGCATTTCCGCGACGTCAAACCGGGTGTATCGGAGCAGGCCATGGCCGAGGCGCTGCAGCAGAGCACGCGCGCTTCGGTGCTGCTCGGAAGTTTCGCGCTCAGCCATCCGCAGGCGGCCGCCTTGCGCGCGCTCGCGCAATATGTCGCCGACCTGTGCGGGGCCAGGTTGGGGCAGCTTCCCGACGCCAACAGCGCGGGCGCGTGGCTCGCGGGTTGCGTGCCGCACCGCGCCGCCGCGGGTAAGACCGCGACGACGGGACGCACGGCGCGCGGCATGTTGCAGGCGCCGCTCAAGGCCTGCCTGCTTCTCGGCCTCGAACCGGAACTGGATTGTCTCGACGGGGCCGCCGCGGACGCGGCCATGCGCGCGGCGGAGTTTGTCGTCATGCTGACGACATTCAAACCTTCGCCGTACCGCACGCGCGCGGTGGAATATGCCGATGTCTGGCTGCCGCTCGCGCCCTTCACCGAAACCGATGGCACGTTCGTCAATGCCGAAGGGCGGCGTCAGGAATTCGTCACGGCGGTCAGCCCGCTTGCCGAATCGCGGCCGGGATGGAAAATTCTGCGCATGCTGGGTCACCATCTGGGTTTGTCCGGCTTTGAGTACGGCGGAGTGGATGACGTGCGCCGCGAAATGAATCTGCCGGACACCACGCCGGCCGCGCCGTCATTTCCGTACACTGCCAGCAGCGCGGAAGAGGTGACACTGACGGCCGGTCAGCTGATGCGTCTTGCCGAGGTGCCGATCTACGCGGTGGACCCGATCGTGCGCCGGGCTCCGTCGCTGCAGAAAACCGTCGACAATCCGCCGCCCGCGGCGCGCATGAACGCCGCGCAGGCCGATAAACTCGGCCTCACACCGGGCGCCAGCGTACAGCTGGTCACGCCGCAGGGCGTGGCGCGTCTGGAACTGGTGGTGGACGAGCGTGTGCCGGGTGGCTGTGTGCTGGCGCCGGCCGGATACCCGGAGACGGTCATGCTCGGGGCGCATGGTCCGGTGACCGTGAGGGCCGCCTCATGAGCAAGTTCCTGCTGGGTATCTGGGGCTGGTTCCCCGACTGGTCGCAGATCTT
The DNA here is from genome assembly GCA_038058885.1 of Pseudomonadota bacterium. Taxonomy (GTDB): domain Bacteria; phylum Pseudomonadota; class Gammaproteobacteria; order Acidiferrobacterales; family Sulfurifustaceae; genus Sulfuricaulis. The sequence continues at coordinate 15,774 of JBBTKS010000091.1, read as the reverse complement.
GCTGCTCAATCTGGGCAAGATCTTCATGATCCTCGTGCCGCTGATATTGTCCGTCGCCTACCTGACCTACGCCGAGCGCAAGATCATCGGCTACATGCAGGTGCGCATCGGCCCGAACCGCGTCGGTCCCAAGGGCTGGTTGCAGCCCCTGGCCGATGCCTTGAAACTGCTGCTCAAGGAAATCATCGTACCGGCCAAGGCCAGCCGGTTCCTGTTCGTGTTTGCGCCGATACTGACGTTCGCGCCGGCGATCGCCGCGTGGGCGGTCATTCCGTTCACCGACAACATGTGGTTGGCGAATATCGACGCCGGCCTGCTGTTCATTCTCGCGCTCACCTCCATGGGCGTGTACGGCGTGATCATCGCCGGCTGGGCATCGAACTCGAAGTACGCGTTTCTGGGCAGCATGCGCTCGGCGGCGCAAATCGTCGCCTATGAAATCGCCATGGGCTTCGCCCTGGTGGGCGTGCTGATGGCGGCGGGCAGTCTCAACCTGCGCGAGATCGTGTTGCACCAGCAGGGCGGCCTGCATCAGTGGTATATCTGGCCGCTGTTCCCGCTGTTCCTGGTGTATCTGATCTCCGGCGTGGCCGAAACCAACCGCGCGCCATTCGACGTGGCCGAGGGCGAATCCGAGATCGTGGCCGGCTTTCACGTGGAATATTCCGGCATGGCCTTCGCTATCTTTTTCCTCGCCGAATACGCCAACATGATCCTGATTTCCGTGATGTGTTCGATCATGTTCCTGGGCGGCTGGATGTCGCCGCTCGACGGCATACTCCCCGCCAAGGTCCTGGCGCTGCCGGTGATCGGCACCGTGCTCGGCGGCGGCATGCATTGGCTGCTGCTCAAGATGAGCTTCATTCTTTTCTGTTTCCTGTGGTTCCGCGCGACGTTTCCGCGGTATCGTTACGACCAGATCATGCGCCTGGGATGGAAGGTCTTCATTCCGGTGACGCTGGTGTGGATCGGCGTGATGGGGGCGGTCATGTTCCTCACGCCCTGGGGATTCATCTTCCACTGAGTGGAGGAGACGACGAACATGGTCAATGCGCTCAAGCGGTTTCTGAACACGTTCCTGCTCTTCGAGTTGGTGAAGGGCCTGATGGTCACCGGCCGTCACCTGTTCGCGCGCAAGATCACGATCCAGTACCCGGAGGAACGCACGCCGATGAGCCCGCGCTTCCGCGGCCTGCACGCGCTGCGCCGCTATCCCAACGGCGAGGAACGCTGCATCGCCTGCAAGTTGTGCGAGGCGGTCTGTCCGGCGTGCGCGATTACCATTGAGTCCGAAGAGCGCGCCGACGGCACGCGGCGCACCACGCGCTACGAGATCGACCTGATCAAGTGTATTTACTGCGGTTTCTGCGAGGAATCATGCCCCGTGGATTCCATCGTCGAAACGCGGATTTTCGAATTCCATTTCGAGAACCGCGGCGAGCACGTGATCACCAAGGAACAACTGCTCGCCGTCGGTGACAAGTACGAAAAACAACTCGCCGCGGATCGCGCGGCGGACGCGAAATACAGGTAATAATTTTTCACCGCAAAGACGCAAAGAGCGCAAAGGATAAAAAATCATTTCTAATGAAATGTAAAAATAACATGGAAAATTTATTTATTAATTCTTTAAATGCTTTTCTTTGCGTTCTTTGCGCCTTTGCGGTGAGATTAAAATAGTTAAATAGTTATGGAATTCAAACAACTCATTTTTTACTTTTTCAGCACGGTGCTGGTATTCGCCGCGGCCATGGTGGTCACCGTGCGCAACCCGGTGAAGGCGGCACTGTTTCTGGTGTTGACCTTCGTCAGCGCCGCCGGGCTGTGGCTGCTGCTGCAGGCCGAGTTCCTCGCGATCGCGCTGGTGCTGGTGTACGTCGGCGCGGTGATGGTGCTGTTTCTGTTCGTGGTCATGATGCTCGACATCAACCTGGTGCGCCTGCGCGAAGGCTTCGGCGAATACCTCCCGATCGGCGGACTGGTGGCGGTACTGCTGGTGGCGGAAATGGTGATCATCCTGAGTTCGGACCATTTCAGCCCGGCGCAGATGCCGGACCCCGGCGCGCTGCCCGCGGGCCACAGCAACACGCGCGAGCTCGGGCGGCTGTTGTACACGGTCTACGCCTATCCGTTCGAAATCGCGGCAGCCATCCTGTTAACGGCCATCGTGGCGGCGATCGCGCTCACGCTGCGCCGCCGCAAGGACACCAAGTATCAGAATCCGGCGCAGCAGATTAATATAAATCCGGGCGAGCGCATGCGCGTCGTGAAGATGCGCACCGAGAAGAAGGTTTAATAATTTTTTAACCGCAAAGGCGCAAAGGACGCAAAGAAAAGACTATGAAAATTTTTGCATTTTTTCTTCCTTTGCGCTCTTTGCGTCTTTGCGGTGAAGAATAATATTTAAAAGGAGCAGGGAGTAAAATGATACCGCTGTCGCATTATCTGATACTCGGGGCGATCCTGTTCTCCCTGAGCGTCGTCGGCATTTTTCTCAATCGCAAGAACCTCGTCATCCTGCTGATGGCGATCGAACTCATGTTGCTGGCCGTCAATCTCAACTTCATCGCGTTCTCGCACTACCTCGGCGACATCGCGGGACAGGTGTTCGTGTTCTTCATCCTCACGGTGGCCGCGGCCGAGTCGGCCATCGGGCTCGCCATCCTGGTGGTGGTGTTCCGTAATCGCCATTCCATCAACGTCGAAGACCTGAGCAGTCTCAAGGGCTAGGCCATGTCCGGATTCGACATCGACTTCAAGCTGATCTACCTCGCGATTCCGCTGTCCTGTCTGGCGGGCGCGGTATTGGCCGGGCTGCTCGGCTGGAAAATCGGGCGCGTCGGCGCGCACACGGTAACCATCCTCGGCGTCGCCGTGGCGTTCGCGCTCTCGGCTTTCGTGGTTTTGCCGGACGTGCTGGCCGGTAACACCTTCAATGGCATCATATATGAATGGGGCCGGAGCGGCGGCATTCCGCTCGAGGTCGGATTCCTGATCGACCCGCTGTCGGCGCTGATGATGGTCGTCGTCACCTTCGTCTCGCTCATGGTGCACATCTACACCATCGGTTACATGCACGACGATCCCGGTTACCAGCGGTTTTTCAGCTACATCGCGCTGTTCACCTTCTCGATGCTGATGCTGGTGATGTCGAACAATTTCCTGCAACTGTTCTTCGGCTGGGAGGCGGTGGGACTGATGTCCTACCTGCTCATCGGCTTCTGGTTCACGCGTCCCACGGCCACCCACGCCCAGCTCAAGGCCTTTCTCGTCAACCGCGTGGGCGATTTCGGTTTCCTGCTCGGCATTGCGGCGATCTACATGACCTTCGGCACCCTCGACTACGGCGCGGTGTTCTCCATCGCCCCGCAGATGGCGGCCAAGACCATCCAGGTATTCCCAGGCGTGGACTGGAATCTCCTGACGCTCACCTGCATCCTGCTGTTCATCGGCGCCATGGGCAAATCGGCGCAGGTGCCGCTGCACGTGTGGCTGCCCGACTCGATGGAAGGTCCGACGCCGATCTCGGCGTTGATCCACGCGGCCACCATGGTGACCGCCGGAATTTTCATGGTGGCGCGCATGTCGCCGCTGTTCGAACTGTCCGAGACGGCGTTGTCGGTGGTGCTGGTGATCGGCGCGCTGACGGCGTTTCTCATGGCGCTCGTCGGCATCGTGCAGAACGACATCAAGCGGGTGGTCGCGTACTCGACGCTGTCCCAGCTCGGCTACATGATGGTTGCGCTCGGCGCTTCGGCCTACAGCGCGGGAATTTTCCATTTGATGACGCATGCTTTCTTCAAGGCGCTGCTGTTCCTCGCCGCCGGTTCGGTCATCATCGCCATGCATCACGAGCAGGACATGCGCAAAATGGGCGGCCTGCGCCGGCGCATGCCTGTCACTTTCATCACCGTCTGGGTGGGCTCGCTGGCGCTCGCCGGCATTCCGCCTTTCGCCGGTTTCTTCTCCAAGGATTTGATCATCGAGGCGGTGCACCTTTCGCATCTGCCCGGCAGCGGCATCGCTTACGCCGCGGTACTGTCAGGTGTGTTCGTGACGGCGTTCTACTCCTTCCGCCTGCTGTTCATGACGTTTTACGGCAAGCCGCGCATGGACGAGCACACCTACAAGCATGTGAAGGAATCGCCCTGGGTGGTGACCTTGCCGCTGGTGCTGCTGGCGGTGCCCTCGCTGCTGGCCGGTTTCATGACCATCGATCCGCTGATTTTCGGCGGCTATTTCGCCGACTCCATCAAAGTTCTGCCCGCGCACGACGTCATCCGGGAGATTGGCGAGCATTACCAGGGCGTCGCCCCGTTCATTGCCCACGGGCTGCAATCCGCGCCGTTCCTGCTCGCGGTCGCGGGTTTTGGGCTCGCCTGGTTCATGTACATCCGTTATCCGTTCCTGCCCGGCCAGATTAGCGAAAAGGCCGGCGCGATCTACACGCTGCTGCTGCGCAAGTATTTCGTGGATGAGTTCAACGTGTTCGGGTGCGCCGGCGGCGCGCGCGCCGGCGGGCGCCTGCTGTGGAAGGTCGGCGACGTGAAACTGATCGACGGGCTGGCGGTGAACGGCACCGCGCGCGTGATCGGCTGGGTGTCCTCGGTCATGCGCCACATCCAGACGGGTTATGTGTATCACTATGCGTTTGCCATGATCCTGGGATTGTTTTTGTTAATTACTTTTTTCCTGCATCGTTAATGCCGTTTCAACCATCTATGACCAAGGTGACGATGAATTACACGTGTGTACCGCTGAGTGAAGCCGCATGTAGGGTGGGCAATGCCCACCGTCGGGCGGCAACCGAAGCGATTTCTGGTGGGCGATGCCCACCCTACAAATATTAGCCATGCTCGCCGAACACGTCCTGAGCCTTGTCATCTTTCTGCCGATCCTCGGCGGCGTGGCGGTGCTCGCCACCGGCGGCGACCGCAATGCCGACTACGCGCGCCAGCTGAGCCTCGTGGTGGCCGTCCTGACCTTCCTGGCGACGCTGCCGCTTTATACCGGCTTCAATACCGGTACTCCCGCGATGCAGTTCGTCGAGGACTACGCCTGGATCGATGCCTTCCAGGCCCGCTATCGCCTGGGCATCGACGGCATTTCATTATTGCTCATTCTGCTCACGAGCTTCAGCACCGTGCTCGTCGTCATCTCCGCCTGGAAATCGATAGACAAAAAAGTCGCGCAATATCACGCCGCCTTCCTCGTCATGGAAGGGCTCATGATCGGCGTTTTCAGCGCGCTCGACGGCATCCTGTTCTACGTTTTCTGGGAGGCCATGCTGGTGCCGATGTTCCTCATCATCGGCCTGTGGGGCGGACAGAACCGCGTTTACGCCACCATCAAGTTCTTCCTTTATACCTTCCTCGGCTCGGTGTTGATGCTGGTGGCCATGATTTATCTTTATTTCAAGGCCGGCAGTTTCGACATCCTGGCGTGGCATGACCTGAAGCTCGGACTTCACGCGCAGATACTGATATTCCTGGCGTTCCTGGCCGCGTTCGCGGTCAAGGTGCCGATGTGGCCGGTGCACACCTGGCTGCCGGACGCGCATGTCGAGGCGCCCACCGGCGGCTCGGTGATCCTGGCGGCGATCATGCTGAAGATGGGAGCGTACGGTTTCCTGCGTTTCTCGCTGCCGATAGTGCCGGACGCCTCGCATCATCTGGCCTGGCTCATGATCGCGCTGTCGCTGATCGCCGTGGTTTACATCGGCCTCGTGGCGCTGGTGCAGGAGGATATGAAGAAGCTGATCGCGTATTCCTCCATCGCCCACATGGGCTTCGTCACCCTGGGTTTTTTCATTTTCAACACCCAGGGCCTCGAAGGCGGCATAGCGCAAATGATTTCGCACGGTTTCGTCTCCGGCGCGTTGTTCCTGTGCGTTGGCGTGATGTACGACCGGCTGCACTCGCGCATGATCAAGGACTACGGCGGGGTGGCCAACCGCATGCCGGTGTTCGCCTCCTTCATGATGCTGTTTGCCATGGCCAACGCCGGCCTGCCCGGCACGTCCGGTTTCGTGGGTGAATTCCTGGTAATCCTGGGCGCGTTCCAGGTCAGCGTGTGGTATGCGTTCGCCGCCGCGACCACGCTCGTCTTCGGCGCCGCGTACACGCTGTGGATGTACAAGCGCGTGCTGTTCGGCGAGGTCGGCAACGCCAAGGTCGCGGAGCTGACGGATGCGACGCCGCGCGAAATCGTGTTTCTCACGCTGCTCGCGGTCGCGGTGCTGGCGATGGGATTGTGGCCGTATCCGTTCCTCGACGTGCTGCATGCGTCGGTGAACCACCTGCTGCAACAGGCGATGACGTCGAAACTCTAGGACCGAAAGCATGAAATTCGTCATCCCCGAAATGATGCCCGCGGCGCCCGAGATCTTCGTGTTCTCGATGGCCTGCGCGATCCTGGTACTCGACCTGTTCCTGTCGGACCGTCGGCGCGCGGTTTCCTACTGGCTGGCGCAGGCGACGCTGGCCGGCGCGGTGCTGCTGACGCTCAAGGTCATGACGGCGGCGCCGGTGTTCACTTTCAACGGCATGTTCGTCGCCGACCGGCTTGCGGACTTCCTCAAGCTCGGCACCTACGGCATCACCTTCTTCGTCTTTACCTATTCACGCGACTACCTGCGCGACCGCGGCATGTTCCGGGGGGAATATTTCGTGCTCGGTCTGCTGGGCGTGGTGGGCATGATGATCATGGCCTCGGCCAGTCATTTCCTGACGCTGTATCTGGGGCTGGAACTGCTGTCGCTCTCGCTCTACGCCATGATCGCCTTCCAGCGCGACTCGGCGGTGGCGACCGAGGCGGCGATGAAATATTTCGTCCTCGGCGCGATCGCCTCGGGCATGCTGCTCTACGGCATGTCCATGCTCTACGGCGTGACCGGCAGTCTCGATATTCCCACGGTGTCGCGCGCCATCGGCAAGATGTCTGCGGACAATATCATCCTGATTTTCGGCCTGGTGTTCGTCATTTCCGGCCTGGCCTTCAAGATGGGCGCGGTACCGTTCCACATGTGGGTGCCGGACGTGTATCACGGCGCCCCGACGGCGGTGGCGCTTTATATCGGCACGGCGCCGAAGCTCGCGGGGTTTGCGCTGTTCCTGCGTCTCCTGGTCGGCGGACTCGAGCCGCTCGCCGGCTCCTGGCAGGCGATGCTGATCATCATCGCGCTGCTGTCCATGGCGGTCGGCAATATCGTCGCCATCGCCCAGGACAACATCAAACGCATGCTGGCGTATTCCTCGATCTCGCACATGGGCTTTTTTCTGCTCGGTATCCTGAGCGCCGGCGCGAACGGCTACGGTTCGTCGCTGTTTTATATTCTCGTTTACGCGATCATGAGCGCCGGTTCCTTCGGCATGATCATCCTGCTGTCGCGCGCGGGATTCGAGGCCGAGCGGCTCGAGGACTTCAAGGGCCTCAATCAGCGCAGCCCGTGGCACGCCTTCCTCATGATGCTGCTCATGCTGTCCATGGCCGGCGTGCCGCCGACGGCGGGTTTCTACGCCAAGTTGCTCGTGATCCAGTCGGTTATTCAGGCGGACATGATATGGCTCGCGGTCGCCGCGGTGCTGCTGGCCGTGATCGGCGCCTATTACTATCTGCGCGTGATCAAGCTCATGTATTTCGACGACGCCACCGAGCGCGCTCCGATCCGCGCCGGTTGGGACGTGCAGGCGCTGCTGGGCTTCAACGCCTTGCTGCTTGTCGGCGTGTTGCCGTGGGTGGGCGTGATCATGGAGCTGTGCCGGCAGGCGATCAAAACCTTATCCTGAACTATCTATCCATAAAGGCCCCTATGCGGAGTTCACCTTGGGTAATCCTGACGCTTTTTTCGATCGCCGCACCCGCGGTGTTTGCCGGTGAGTTGGCCTCCAGGCCGTCGTTCGCCGTGAATGCGGGCGTGGAAAACTTCTGCTGGGAGGAATTCAGCGGCGGCCGACGCCTCCTCAGCGAAACCGGTCCGCGGCTGGTGGTCGGGTTCACGCTCGATCGCCTGTTACAGGGAAACCAGACGAATCCCTATTCCGCAGAAGCTCGTGCCTATCTGGGAGTTGTCGATTATGACGGCCAGACCCAGTCAGGGGTCTCGGCTAAAACCGATGTCGATTATTTCGGTGTCAGCGCCGAGGCCATGGGCGGCCTGCGCCTGGTGGGCAGTCCGCGCATGGATCTGCTCGGCGGCGTGGGAATGGATACCTGGACCCGCGATATTCAGGATGGCGTAACGGCCAACGGCTCAACCGCCTTGGGCTACCGGGAAGATTATTTCATTCTCTACGGCAAGCTGGGGCCGGGATTTCTGTTTCAGAGTGAAACGAGTCGATCCTATTTACAGTTCGGCCTCAAGTATCCGTTTTATACCTATGAGCGTGCATACCTCACGAGCATCGGTTTCGACAGCGACGTGGAGCTTGCTCCCGGCAAACAGCTTTCCGGTTACGTGAAGTGGCAGATGAATTGGGGACGGCAGGCGGACAAACCGCGTTTCGGTGTAAGTTTTTATTACGACAGCTACCGCTTCAGCGCCTCGGCTTCAAAGACGGTCTCGGCGGGAAGCACCTTGTATAACGTGCATCAACCTGAAAGCCGCATGGACGTGCTGGGCGCGAGGTTCGAGTATTATTTCTAGCAGGTTGCTGAAAAAGTCTTTTCCTTCTCCCTCCGGGAGAAGGTTAGGATGAGGGGGACATTAAATAACAAATGCTTAATGAATATGAGCACCCTCACCCCAGCCCTCTCCCGCAGGGAGAGGGAGTAATTCAGAAACCTGCCCGCCGCGCTTTGGCGCGGCTCAGAACGACGGGTACACCTTCATTTCACTCAGCAGCTTGTCGTTGGATTGCGCCAACGACTGTACCGGGGTGGTTGCCGCCGGCGCCGGGGTTTCCGTCAGCGGTTTCTGCTCGGAAGTAATCGGCGGCGAAGCGTTGTCAGCGGGAGCGATGTCGATATTTTCCTGTGCCGCCAGCGCCTGCATGAAGCCCGCGAGTGCCACCGCCGCCACCATGGCGGTCATACGATGTTTGTTCATGATTCCCTTCTATCCCTGCGATAAAAATTTCCGCGTGAAATCCGGAAATACCATACTGCCAGTAAACCCCGCGGAACAGGGGTGACATGACGAAAGCAATGGTATTACTGACCGGCGGTTTAATCTTGCCTTGGAAGCTTCTTACCGATCGGCTCGGGGAGTTCAGCCGGTCCATGGCTCGAAGAATACCGCTGTGATTAATATTTTTAGCATTAATGATGGATTTTGTCCAAGCGATGGAACCCGGGCCGACCGGACCGCGCCTGGCGCCGCGTTACCCGGGCCCGGCGGCCTGATTCGAATCCAGGAGGCGGGTGCGGCGCCGCCGCCGGCGCGAACCCAGGAGATCAATCACCAGTTCCGCCAGCGCGTTGAACCGGATGACCCGTATCATCAGGCCGCCGGCCGACACCGGCCGCACCTCGCGCACTTCGCGTATCCGCCGCAGGAATATCAGGGCGACGGTTGCGCGCGCCAGGCTGGAGATCAGGATGACGCCCCACAGCCCGCTGGTCCAATGCATCCTGTGTCCAAAGACAATGATCTCGGCGGGGATGACGGTGCTGAGGTAGCCGCCGACCAAAGCGCCGCTGAAAATCGCGGAGTTGCTGAGGACATTGTGAATCGCGGCGTAGGTGGAGCGCTTGTCGGGCGGCATGACATCGTAGAGAAAATTCCCGGCGCTCAGGCTGAATCCGGCCCAACACAGGCCGCCCAGCGTCTGCACGCCGAGGATGTACCAGAATTCCGGCGACACCAGCCACAGCGCCGGCAGGATGGGAATGAGCGAGCCCGTCAGCGCCAGCACGCGGCGATGGCCGAAGATGTCGCCGAACCGTCCCCACATGTTGAGCGTCAGGAATTGCGCCAGCACCGAGATGCCGGTGCTGGCGGTGTATTGCAGGTAAGTGAAATTCAGGTCGCGCAGCATGTAGACGGTGAAGAACGGCGAAGCGATGGCCACCGCGAAATTCATCATTCCCAGAAACAGCGTGAAGCGCGCAAAGTCGGAAGCCCGCAGGCGTTGCCACAGGCCACTGAGTTGCGGCAGCGCCATCGGGATGGGCGCCCGCGCCGGTTCGTGCATGCGCGACAGATGATAAGCCGAGTACAGACGCGCGCTCGCCGCGAGGCTGAAAGCGATCGTGAATCCGAGACGCGTCTCCCCGGTCAGCTCGAGGAAATGCAGCAGCAGGCCGGCCCCGGCCAGGGAGAGAAAGGTCATGATGCTCATCAGTTGCGTGCGCCGGGCGAAGTAGCGTCCACGCTTGCGCTCCGGGACCAGATCCCCCATCAGGCTGTTCCAGGCCGGCGTGGCAAAGTTTCCGGCGGCGTAATAGAGCGCCACGCAGCTTATGACGATTGGCACGGCGTGCTGTGGGAAAAAATACGGCAGCCAGATCGTCGGCAGCCACGCCAGGGCCTGGATGAGGACGCCGGACAGAATGAGCGTCTTGCGCCGCGGCGCGAATCCGGCCAGCCACGCGGATAACACCTGCGCCAGCGAGCCGAGCAGCGAGGGCAGGGCGGTCAGCAGCGAGATCTGCGCGGTGCTGGCCTTGAGAAAAATCGCGTAGGCGGAAAGATAGGTCTCCCCGGCCCCGGCCATCATGGAGTAGGAGACACCGTCACGCACGGAATGGCGCAGCGACCGTTCGACGCGCGCATCCTTGGAATAATAGAACCGGGGCATGGAATCCGTGTTACATCGTCGCTGGCGAAGCCAGACTAAATCCGTATGATCGAGCCTATATTATAGAAGAACCCGATAAAGGCGGCGCCGTGTCCGGACAGCGGACAGTGACGGCGCGATGGCCCAAACAAGAAAGACCCGTTTCCATGAACATTCCTGTGATTGTCCTGTGCGCGGTATTCGTGCTCATCGCGGTGCGCCGCGTCGGAAAGCTCCACTTCGGGTTGTGGCAGATCATGCTGCTCGGGGCCGTGGCGGTTCTCGTTACCGGACAGATCGGCCCGCGCGAGGCGCTGGGCGCGATCGACCCGGACATCATGCTGTTCCTGTTCGGCGTGTTTGTCGTGGGGCAGGCGCTGGAGGAAAGCGGCTATCTGTTTCATTTCTCTTACCTGGCGTTCCGCCGCGCCGGCTCCGCGGATGGATTGATCCTGTCGATCCTGTTCGGCTTCGGTCTTGCCTCGGCATTCCTGATGAACGACACGCTGGCGGTGATCGGCACGCCGCTGGTGTTGCTGCTGGCCAAACAGCACCGGATGTCGCCGAAGGTGCTGCTGCTCGCCCTGGCCTTCGCGGTGACGATCGGGAGCGTGGCGAGTCCGATAGGCAACCCGCAGAACCTGCTGGTCGCGATCCATGGCCGGATGCCCAACCCGTTCGTGGAATTTTTCCGGCACCTCGCGCTGCCGACCGTCATCAGCCTGTTCGCGGCCTTTTTCATTCTGAAATTTTTCTACCGCGAGAGTTTCCACGGCGATGCGCTGGTGCACGTGCGGCACGATTTGCGCGACAAACCGCTCGCGCGCCTGGCACGGCTGTCGCTGATCCTGATCATGCTTCTGGTGGTCGCGAAGCTGGTGCTGGTTTTCACGCTGCCGCAGATCGATTTCCGGCTGACCTGGATCGCCCTGATCGCCGCGGCGCCGATTATTTTTCTCAGTCCGAAACGCTGGCGCATTGTCCGTCACATCGACTGGCGCACGCTGGTTTTCTTTGCCGCGATGTTCGTGTTGATGGAAAGCGTCTGGATGTCGGGATTGTTCCAGTCGCTGATGGCACGCGGAAACCTGGACCCGGCCTCGATAGGTATGATCTTTGCCGTCAGCGTGTTGTTGAGTCAGCTTGTTTCCAATGTTCCGCTGGTGGCGTTGTATCTGCCGATGCTGATGCATGCCGGGGTCTCAACCAGGGAGTTGCTCGCGCTGGCCTCGGGAGCGACATTGGCCGGCAATCTTTTCATTCTGGGTGCCGCGAGCAATGTCATCATCATTCAGAATGCCGAGCGCAAAGGCGGTCACAGCTTGAGCTTTGTCGAATTCGCGCGTGTGGGCATTCCGCTGACATTGGTGAAGGTGCTGGTTTACTGGCTGTTTCTGGCGTGGTTCTGAGAAACTTGCGCCATTGCCATGGCCTCTGTCCGGGCCGTAAAATCGCCGCAACCATTCGAGATGAATCATCATGAATCAGATTTCCGTGGAGCACGATCCCTCGCCCAAGAAACTGGATATTATCGGGGTTTACGACTGGCCGATCTGGACCCGGGAGGTATCGAAATTCCCCTGGACCTATGACCGGAAAGAAACCTGTTACATCCTCGAAGGCGAGATTATCGTGACGCCCGATGGCGGCGAGCCGATGCGGATCGTGGAAAATGATTTTGTGACATTCCCCGCCGGTCTTTCCTGCACCTGGGAAATCCTGAGTCCCGTCAAAAAACACTACAAGCTCGGCTGATCCCGCCGAATTGCCTATGCCCGAGGTATCCCACGACACCACGGCCCGTGAAAGCGGGCTGCGCCTGCGCGCCGCGGTTCGCGCGCTGTTAAGCCCGGGAATCTGGCTGCTGCTGTGCGTACAGCTGGCGCTGGTAGTTACCCTGCGCTGGAACATGCCCGACGATGCCTCGCCCTCGACATCGGCTCTGGCCATATTCCTGTCAGCTTCAGCCTTGTTGCTCTTCTATTATCTGCAGGCCGGCGCCTTTCACGCCCTGACGCAGGGCCGGGAAACCCTGACCGTGGCGGAAGTTGTGCGCGCGGGCAGGGTGGTCTTCGCTGCATTTGTGTGGCTGGCGCTGAAGGCAGGTCTGCTGCTGGCGGCGGTGATGAACGTGCTGATCCTGGCGGCCCTGCTGCTGACGGGCTATGACATAAAGGCGCTTATGAATGCGCTTTCTCCCTTTTTCAGTCCCGTGGTCGGGATTCTGACTTTCGTTTTTGTTTACTGGCTGCCATTCGTGTTCGTGCGCCGGGAATTTCACCTGTTGCCCAGCCTCAAGGCGGCGCTTCAGATTGCCCGGGATCGCCGGTCCGATTCCGCGTTTCTGGCATTGCTGGTGCTGGCGCCGGTGCTGGTTTCCGGTTGGCTCCCGTCCGACACCCCGCTGCCGGTTGATCTGCTGGTCAGCGTGGTCAGCGGTGTCATGGGGTGGATCGCCTACATCTACTGTATCGAGGTACTGCGGGCGCAACCGCCACCGGCCGGCAGCGCGAATTCTCCTGATCTTTAGCGCAGGCAGCTATTCGCAGTGAAGGGCGCATCCGCCCGATAAGTTCCTATTTTTCCTTGAATAATGCCATTCCGGCCAGTATACTGCGCGCGCTATTGCGGGGTGGAGCAGTCTGGCAGCTCGTCGGGCTCAATTCCGCGAGATCAACCTTGGACACCAAGCTGAAAGGAGACATAGCCGAACAGGCGGCTATCCTTCGCGCATTAAACCGCGGTTGGGGTGTATTGACCCCCGTGGGGGACCGGTTGTCGTACGATCTGGTCTTCGATGTCGAGGGAGTGCTGGTAAAAGTGCAAGTCAAGTGTGCGTGGTTTGACAAGCCTTCACGAAACCACGTCGTTGACAATCGGCGCACCAAGACGAACCGGCGCGCCATGGTCAGAGAGGCCTATCAAGCCCGAGACTTTGACTTTGCGCTGGTTTACCTGCCTGAGCGGGATTTGTTTTATGTCTTTCCAGTAAAAGTGTTCATCGGCTACGGCAGTGAGATTCACATGGTCGAAGCCGATAAGCGTCAACGGAAACCTGGTTCCGCTGAATACCGTGACGCCTGGGATTTGATCTTGCAATGGGCTGCGCGTGGGGAAACCCGCGCGTGATTACTTGTCAAAGTCGGGGAAGCCTCTAGCGTGGTAATCCCGAGCCAAGCCTTGGGCGAAAGCCCGGGGAAGGTGTAGAGACTTGATGGCAGGCACCCTAACGGTCAGGCCGAGGGTGAAGGGAAAGTCCAGACCACAAAACCGGGCGCAAGCCGGGTGCAGCGAAAGCTGTAGTGGTATGCATAACCCGAAGGTCGCAGGTTCAAATCCTGCCCCCGCTACCAAACCCTAAAAGGCCCCGGTGGGGCCTTTTTTGTTTCTGGCCGGTCAGCAAGGCGGTTTGAGTTGATGGTGCTTTCCGATTCCGGCGGAAGTGCTTATAATTCAGCCCGGTTTCTGCCGTCTCAAGAGTAAGTAATAAGAAGTGGGCCGCGCGCCCACTTTTGTTTTATGGGGCAAGAAGTTATGCGTGGTACGCGAGCGGATCTGCGAAAACTGCTCGAGCCCGGTGTCGTGGCCCTGGGCTTTGAACTCGTGGACGTGGAAATGGCGGGGAGTCACCATAGCCCCACGTTGCGGGTGTATATAGATGGCCCCGCGGGCATCAACGTCGATGACTGTGCCCGTGTCAGCCGGCAGCTTTCCGCGCTGCTCGACGTCGAGGACCCGCTGCCGGGGCAGTACACCCTGGAGGTGTCTTCGCCCGGCCTCGATCGGCCGCTGGTGACGCCGGAGGACTTCCGGCGATTCATCGGCGAAACGATCAAGGTGAAGATGCAGCCGCCGCTGCTGGGGCGGAAGAATTTTTCCGGCCGGCTGGTGGACGTGACGGCGGATCACGTCGTGGTGGAAGTGGACAAAGAGCATTTTGATCTGGCGTTCGATGGCATGGAGCGGGCCCGGTTGGTCCCCCGATTCCGGACGCCAGGAGTGACGGGAGAACGAGATGATAGGTAACGAAGTGTTGATGGTTGTCGATGCGGTGTCGCGCGAAAAAGGCGTGGACAAGGAAATCATTTTCCAGGCGCTCGAAGCCGCGCTCGCCACCGCCACGCGCAAACGCCACAAGGGCGACACCGACGCGCGCGTCATTATTCACCGCGACACCGGATCCTACGACACCTTCCGTCGCTGGGAAGTGATTGCCGACGAAACCGAACCGGTCGAGTTTCCCGACCGCCAGATCAAGCTGACCGAAGCACGCGCGCAGAAGCCGGATATCCAGCTGGGCGAATTCATCGAAGCGCCGCTCGAGCCGGTCGAGTTCGGCCGCATCGCCGCGCAAGCCGCCAAGCAGGTCATTATGCAGAAGGTGCGCGAGGCGGAGCGCGATCAGATCGTCAATCTCTACAAGGATCGCAAGGGCGAAATGGTCACCGGCGTCGTCAAGCGCCTGGAGCGCGGCGATGTGGTGGTGGACCTCGGCAATGCCGAAGCGCTGCTCGCCAAGAGCGCCATGATTCCGCGCGAAGGGCTGCGTCCCGGAGACCGCATTCGCGCGCTGCTGGAAGACGTGAAATCCCTGCCGCGCGGACCGCAGCTGTTTCTCTCGCGCGTGGCGCCCAAACTGCTGGTCGAACTTTTCAAGCTCGAGGTTCCCGAGGCAGGCGAAGGGCTGATCACCATTCACGGTGCCGCGCGTGATTCGGGTCTGCGCGCCAAGATCGCGGTCAGTTCTTCCGATCCGCGCATCGATCCCATCGGCGCCTGCGTCGGCATGCGCGGTTCACGCGTGCAGAGCGTGTCGAACGAGCTCGCCGGTGAACGCGTGGACATCATCCACTGGTCGGATAACCCGGCCCAGTACGTGATCAATTCTCTGGCGCCGGCCGAAGTACAGTCCATCGTCGTGGATGAAGAATCGCACAGCATGGATGTGATCGTGGACGAAAAGCAGCTTTCCCAGTCCATTGGACGCAGCGGACAGAACGTGCGTCTGGCCTCCGAGCTCACCGGCTGGGAACTGAACATCATGACCGAGCAGTCG
>JBBTKS010000090.1:0-6998 GCA_038058885.1 Pseudomonadota bacterium | reverse complement strand
GCCCCGCAGGGGTGCGCGCCAGGGATGGCGCGCATCAAAACTCCGCCTCACCCTATGGATATATGCCAGGGTATTTTTTGAGATAGGTTCTACTGAAAAGCCGTGCAGGCAAGCCGCAACTGTTCGCCTGGTATGGCGCCGGCCGGCATGGTGACGGCGTATACGGTTGCGGCGGCTCCGCATTTCCACTCGGCGGTGAAATCCTTGGCGCAGGCCGGGGCCGCATCTTCGAGCGTGGCCATGTCGATTTTGTATTGGCAAACGGCCTGTCCATCGCAGGCACGCGCCACCTGGGCCGTGACGTTACCGGGTTTGGCGCCGCAATTGCGTCCGTAGGTGCCGGTCACCACCTTGATAGCTGATTTGGCATTTTCTGTTTTTTCGTTCGCGCCCGTCTTGTCCGCCGGTAGGGCTCCGCCCGGCGTTGCCATGGCGAGCCTTACCATCGAGTCATCCGGGATACTGCTCAACGCCCGAGTGGGCGCGGATGGCGGCGCGCCTACGCTTTCACGCAACCTGTCCCGTAATGCATCCGTCTCGTTGAAGTGCATCGCCAGCCCCACGGTCAGGAGTATGACACCCACGATGATCGCTCCGATTCTGCCGATTTTCCCGGGCTCGATCTTGCCCTCGATCTTGCCGAGCACCGCGAGCAGGAGAAAGATAATAGAGGCAAGCACGAACATACGTGCCAACGGCACATCAACCAGCCTCATCATGATGTCTTGCATATATTTCATCGTCCTTTGCTACCCTGTCTTGTCATGGGCCCCATAGTGCAAATAGTAGATAGAGTACCGGCATGTCATCCGGCCAATGATCCGTCCAAGTTCGCCGCTGGTCGCGGTCAGCCCCAAAATACTCCGTCAGGAGAGGCGTGCCAAACGCAGACAGACGAGCGAGACAGTCATGACGTTTCGCTGAGCACCAGCGAAATACACGGGATAAATCAGGAGAAAAGCCGGGGATACCCGGATCCGGCGGTCAGGCGACCTGGACCGGGATGGAATTGCGCGTGTGGGTGATGTGGTTGCAGCTGTTGACGTATACAAGGCGTGGCTTGAAGGCGGCGAGTTCCTTCTCTTCGAACTCCGCGTAGGCGCAGATGATGACGATATCGCCCGGACTGGCCTTGTGCGAGGCGGCGCCGTTGACGGAGATGATGCCCGAGCCTTCCTCGGCGCGGATGGCGTAGGTCGAAAAGCGCTCGCCGTTCTTGAGATTATAGACTTCGATGCGCTCGTACTCGCGGATATCGGCGGCATCCAGCAGTCGGCCGTCGATCGCCACCGAACCCTCGTAATCAGGCTCGGAATGCGTGACGGTCACGCGGTGCAGCTTGGATTTGAGCATGATGCGGCGCATAAATTTCCTCCGGCGAATGACTATATTATCGGGCCTAATTCGCGCGGATTCAAATAGGGAAGCTCTGATTAAGTCTCCCGTTCGCCCTGAGCTTGTCGAAGGGTGAACGGGAAATACCGTAAATAACGGGTGATTTGTCCGTTCATGGTTCGACAGGCTCACCACGAACGGACTTAATCAGAGCTTCCAAGCTATTTCAGTTCGAATTCGACGTTGTCAATCAGGCGCGTGCCGCCGAGCCACGCGGCCGCCAGCGCCACCAACCGGCGGTCCTCGGGCTGCGCCACGGCCAGATCGCTCTGCCGGCGCACGCTGACATAATCGGGCCGGAATCCGTGGGATTTGAGCGACTCCATGGCCGCTTCCTCCGCTTCCCTGGTCAGGCTGCCGTGCCGCTGCACCCGGTCACGCAGGGCGCAAAGCGCCTCGAACAATTGCGGCGCCGTCAGACGTTCGGACGCGCTCAGATAAGTATTGCGCGAGCTCAGGGCCAGCCCGTCCGGTTCGCGCACCGTGTCCACGCCGACGATCTCCACCGGCATGTCGAGGTCCGCGACCATGAGGCGAATCAGCATTAATTGCTGATAATCTTTTTTCCCGAAGACCGCCGCGTCGGGCGCGACCAGCGTGAGCAGGCGATGGACCGCGGTGGTCACGCCGCGGAAATGGCCGGGACGAAAAGCGCCGCACAGATCCTCGCTCAGTCCCGGCACTTCGATGACGGTCTGCGCGCCGCGGCCGCGGGGATACATCACGGCATCCGACGGCATGAACAGCACATTCACGCCAGCGGAAAGCAAGGTCACCTTGTCATGCCCCGGCGTGCGCGGGTAAGCGTCGAAGTCCTCATTCGGACCGAACTGCAACGGATTGACGTAAATGCTGGCCACCACTGCCTGCGCGTGCTGACGTGCCTCCTGCATCAGATGAATGTGTCCGGCATGGAGATTGCCCATGGTGGGCACAAACGCGATGCGCTTGCCGCCCTGGCGCGACTTCGCCATCTGCTCCCTGAGACCGGCGGCGGAATCAACCGTGATCATGTGGCATGAAAACCGTGCTCCGGTCCGGGGAAGGCGCCGGATTTCACGGCGGCGACGTAGGCCTTCACCGCGGCTTCGGGGCTGGCCGCGCCTTGCATGAAATTTTTCGAGAACTTCGGACTCGGCCGCGGATAAACACCGAGCATGTCATGCAGCACCAGCACTTGGCCGTCGCAATCGGGGCCGGCGCCGATGCCGATGGTGGGTATCTCCAGGTCCAGCGTGATGGTTTTCGCCAGCTCCGACGGCACCGCCTCGAGCACCAGCAGGCTCGCGCCGGCATCCTGCATGATTTTCGCGTCACGGCGTATGCGTTCCGCCGCGTTCGCCTCGCGCCCCTGCACGCGGTAACCGCCGAGCTGATGCACCGATTGCGGCGTCAGGCCCAGATGCGCGCACACCGGTATGCCGCGCTCGACCAGAAACCGCACGCTCGCCGCCATCGGTTCGCCGCCTTCGAGTTTCACCACCTGCGCGTCCCCCTTCTGCATGAGACGTCCCGCCGAGGCGAAGGCATGTTGCGGGCTTTCCTGATAACTCATGAAAGGCATGTCCGTGACGATCAGCGCGCGCTCAACGCCGCGTGCCACGCAGCGGCTGTGATACACCATGTCGGCGACGCTGACCGGTAGCGTGGTGTCGTGGCCCTGGATGACCATGCCGAGCGAGTCCCCGACCATGATCATGTCGACGCCGGCGCGATCGAGCAGGCTGGCAAAGCTGTAGTCGTAGGCGGTGAGGCAGGTGATTTTCTCGCCGCGGCGCTTCATCTCCCGGAGCGTGCTGACGGTGACCGGCTTCACAGGCTGGCGGCGAGCGGATTCAGGAAATGACGGCCGCTGCGGATCTTGCGGATGTGCGCCAACAGCATCTGGAAATCGTCGTCGTTGTCGACGATGTTGATGCGCTCGGCATTCACCACCAGCAGCGGCGCGGCGGTGTAGTGGTGGAAGAACTGGGTATAGGCGTCGACCAGCAGCTGCAGGTATTCGCGATCGATCTGGCGTTCGTAGTCCACCCCACGGCGGTGCATCAGTTCGTGCAGCACCTCCACCGGCGCCTGCAGGTAGATCACGAGGTCCGGCACCGGCAGGTGCAGGCTCATTTGCGCATAGACCTGCTCGTAGAGCCGCAGTTCGTCGTCATCCAGGTTGGCGCGCGCGAACAGCTTGTCCTTGTCGAGCAGGAAATCGGCGACATAGCCGTTGTTGAACATGTCGCCCTGCTTGAGCGGCTCGATCTGACGCGCGCGCTGGAACAGAAAAAACAATTGCGTCGGCAGCGCGAACTGCTTGCGTGACTGGTAGAACCGTTCGAGGAACGGATTCTCCTGCGGCTGCTCCAGCAACGGCTGCGCGCCGAACGCGTCCGCGAGACGCATGGCAAGGCTGGTCTTGCCCACGCCGATCGGACCCTCGACGACAACATAACCTGGATTGATGGTATTCATGTGCCGATGCTTCCCGCTTCTGGACCTGTCCTGTCCTCAAACATCCATCTTCTGCACCCGTTGACCGGTGCAACCCGCCAGCAGCTCACGCAGCGGACCGTGCCCCGGGATCACCAGGTCCGGTTCGAGTTCCGACAAAGGATACAGGACGAAAGCGCGTTCGTGGAGTCTCGGGTGCGGCACGGTCAGCGCCGCGCTGTGGATGGCCTCGGCGCCGTACAGCAGCAGGTCGAGGTCGAGCGTGCGCGGGCCGCCCTTCTCGCCACGGCGCTCGCGCCCGTGCCGGCTTTCAATTTCCAGCAGATCATGCATTAACGCCGCGGGGGCCAGTCCGGTACACACGCGGCAAACGGCATTGACGAAATCCGGCTGATCCTGACGACCCACCGGCGCACTACGGTAGAGCGAAGAACAGGCTTCGACGCGCGTTTCCGCCAGCCGTGCCAGCGCCGTCATGCCGGCTCGTATCTGTGTCGCGGGATCGTCCAGGTTACTTCCCAATCCAATATAAGCGCGTGCATCGCTTTGAGGTGGTTTACTCATGCCGGGGAGCCTGCGCGGACTTTGGCCGCCGGCGACGGCGGCGTTTGCGTTTGCCGGTGCCGGCGGCCGGCGCCATCTGCGCCGTCATGGCACGACGTTCGTCGTCTCCCGCCGTCTGGAAATGCGTCCACCAGTCGGCGAGCGCCTGATCGGCTTCGCCGGTGGCGGCGCGCAACAGCAGAAAATCATAAGCCGCGCGGAAGCGTTTGTTTTCCAGGAGACGAAACGCCTGTTGGCCGGCACGCCGTTCGAGACGATCCTGCATGCTCCAGATTTCGCGCATCGGCACGCTGAACCGTTTGGGGATGGAGACGTGCCGCAATTGTTCCCGGAGCACCTGGTCCGCGGTGCGGAACATGGCGTCATAGCTGTTCATGCCGCTCGCGATCAACTCGCCTAGCTGTTGTCTTACCGGTTCCCACAGCATGGCGGCGAACAGAAACGCGGGCGTGACCGGCTTGTCCTCGTTCACACGCGCGTCGGTGTTGGCCAGGGCGCGTGGCAGCAACGTCACGGGAAAACCCTCTTCTTCGCGCTCAAGACTTTTTTCCGTGAGCGGGAACAGGTGCTGAAACAGTCCGTAATGGCGCAGCAACTCGTAGGTCTCCAGCGCGTAGCCGCCGTGAAACAGCTTCAGCACCTCCTCGAACATGCGCGCCGGCGGCACGGTGGTCAACAGCGGCGCGAGATCGCGGATCGGCGCGGCGGTCTTATCCTCGAACTTGAATCCGAGCTTGGCCGCGAAACGCACCGCCCGCAACATGCGCACCGGGTCTTCGCGATAGCGCGATTCGGGGTTGCCGATGACGCGCAGGACACCACGCTTCAGATCCTCCACCCCGCCGACATAATCCATGACGCTGAAATCGCGGATATCGTAGTACAGCGCGTTGACCGTGAAATCGCGCCGCACCGCATCCTCCTCCTGGGAACCGAAGACATTGTGATCGATCACCTCCGCGGGCGTGTCGTCCTCGATTTCCTCGATATCTTCGCCTTCTTCCCCTTCCTGCGGAATAGGCTCCTCCGAAGCGTCATGGGGAATCGCGCGGAAAGTAGCGACCTCGATGATCTCGCGTCCGAAGCGCACGTGGACCAGCCGGAAGCGCCGGCCGATCACGCGCGCGTTGTGGAACAGTTTGCGGATCTGTTCCGGGCGGGCATCGGTCACGACGTCGAAATCCTTGGGTTCGCGTCCCAGCATCAGGTCGCGCACGCAGCCGCCCACGAGCAGGCTGGCGTAGCCGGCTTCTTTCAGGCGGTGCAGAACCTTGAGGGCACTTTCGCTGATCAGCGCACGGGAAATAATATGCTGCGCGCGGGGAATGATGACGGGCTCGTTAATTGTTCTTCCACCTATCCGTTCAAAGCATGGCTTCCAAAGAATCTGACCAGTTGGTGCTTTGTCGGCCGGCACGTATAATAACACCGCTTACGGCGCCACGCGCCATTCCCTAACGCTCCCATCGTCTAGTGGCCTAGGACGCTGGCCTCTCACGCCGGTAACAGGGGTTCGAATCCCCTTGGGAGCGCCAAATTACAAAGAGGCCATGGGGTTCACTCATGGCCTCTTTGTAATTTGATGTCTCAAATGTCGATTCGAACCCTCGGGTTCGACCTGCGCGCGCCGGGGTGAGGCGGAACGGTTGCGATTCACTGAATCGCGTTCCGCCGAACGGGTTTGCCAGGATGGCAAGCCCTGGAGTTCTTAGCGAGGCAAGGAAAGCCGAGCTTAGAACTGCGCGCGGAACGCCGCCCCTTCGCGGCGGCGGCCCCGAAGGGGCGAGGTACAGGACGTACCGAGTAATCCTCTTGGGAGCGCCATACATGCCGTCCCTAAGTGTCCTCGTGTCTTCGCGACAATTCTGCCGGGAGCAGAATTGGACAGCGGAGCACAGCGACGCTGGCCCCGGAGCGCGGAGCGCGAAGGGGCGAGCCCCAGGGGCGAGGTGGAAAAGGTGAACGTCCAGTGGACGTTCACCCCACCGAGCGGGCGCGCCAGGGAAGGCGCGCCCTGGCTTTCGCGCG
The DNA here is from genome assembly GCA_038058885.1 of Pseudomonadota bacterium. Taxonomy (GTDB): domain Bacteria; phylum Pseudomonadota; class Gammaproteobacteria; order Acidiferrobacterales; family Sulfurifustaceae; genus Sulfuricaulis. Next base: position 569 of record JBBTKS010000090.1, on the reverse strand, counting down.
AAGCAGGGACTGCGAAGCGCAGAAAGGGGCGAGCAAATCTCCGTCTCGCCCCCTTGGGGGCGCCAAAAACAGAAAGGGCCCAAAGGGCCCTTTTTTCATTGACCGTCTCTGTCGCGCCAATTCAGCCTTCCAATGCGCCGGCCTTTTTCAGCAATTCGGTAATGCGGGTATAACCGCCGCGGACGGAGATCTTGACCGCCGTGTCGTTGCGCCCGTCCTTGGCATTCACGTCCGCGCCATTATCGAGCAGCATCTGAATAATATCGCTGTAACCCTTGTAGGCCGCCGCCATCAGCGGTGTCTTGCCACTGATGGTCCGCACGTTCACGTTCACGCCCTGCTCCATCAGCGTCTGCACCACCGCCGTGCGACCCTTGAGGATGGCATTGAACAACGCCGCCGCGCCGTGCGCGCTCTTGGAACGACCGGTCTTGTCGAGCCCGGTGGGCAGCTTGAGGAACTTGTTGGCCAGCGACACCAGCACCATGGCGATCAGGCCGAACAGCATGATCTGGGGATCGACGCCGAACTCCTTGGCGAGATCGGACGGCAGGTTGGCGCCGATGGCC
>JBBTKS010000089.1:0-10152 GCA_038058885.1 Pseudomonadota bacterium | reverse complement strand
CGGCGCCCTTGGTGAAGATGCCGCCGCCGAGACGCGCGAAGATCGAGATCAGCGAACCGCCGAAGGCGAGTCCCACGAGCGGCGCGATCAGGCTGGATTGCGCGGCATCCGGCGAAAGATACTTGAGAATGGCGTAGTAACCGGCGACCCCCAGGAGCCCGAGGCCGACCACCAGCAAGCCGGTGATGGCGCCGGAGCGAAACGCAACCTGCAGCGCCGGGTTGAGCCCGTCCTTGGCCGCCTCGGTGGTGCGCACGTTGGCGCGCACCGAGATGTGCATGCCGATATAGCCGGTCGCGGCCGAGAGGATCGCGCCGATGGCGAAGCCGATGGCGGTGCGGGGGTCGAGCACGAAGTAAATAACCAGAAACAGGATAACGCCCACCACGCCGATCGTGGTGTACTGGCGGTTGAGATAGGCCGAGGCGCCTTCCTGGATGGCGGCGGCGATTTCGCGCATGCGATCGTTGCCGGTGGGTTTGTCCAGGACCCATTTGATGGACACCACGCCGTAGAGAATGGCCGCGGCGGCGCAGGCAAGTGCAAAGATCAGACTGTCAGACATGTGTTTTCTCCTGCAAGTTGGACGTTGCTGCGCCGCATGGCGCGTTGTGAATAATGAAAGAGCACTGAAAGTAACTGAATCGAACGAATCGCCACATTGATAAAAATCAATCTCGACGGAACTTTCACTTTTTAATTACCAGTCCACCCTCGAAATGCATTCCGGCTTCGAAGCCGAATACCTTGTCGAGATTCAATTCGCGGACCAGCCGGTCCACCGCCGCCTGGCCGTGTTCGCGGTTGACTTCGGCGAGTATCAGCTTGGCCGAATTGGCGTTGTAAAACCCGCCGAAATCAGCCTGGACCTTGAGCAATTCCATTGCCTTTTCCAATGTCATAAGAACTTTTATCGCCAAGAGAAAATAAAATTTATCTCTGTATTCCTTGGCGGTTCAAAAAACTACAACTTGAACTCGCCGAGCTTCTTCTTCACGGCGAGGTTTTTCAGCCGCACGTACTGCGGCATGCCGTTCTTGTACGGCGGATAATCTTCGCCCTGGATGAGCGGCTCGAGATACGTGCGGCACTTGGCGGTGATGCCAAAACCGTCGCCGGTGATAAAGTCCTTGGGCATCATCTTCTCGACGTTGGCCACCTTGTTCAGAGGTGCCTGACCCACTTTCCATTTATACGGCTTGCTGGAGACGCGCACGACCGTGGGCATCACGGAATTGTGGCCCTTCACCGCCAGCTCCACCGCGGCCTTGCCCATGGCGTAGGCCTGGTCCACGTCGCTCTTCGAGGCGATGTGGCGCGCCGCGCGTTGCAGGTAATCGGCGACTCCCCAGTGATACTTGAGGTTGAGGCCTTCCTTGATGATGCCCGCCACCACCGGCGCGACGCCGCCGAGTTGTGCGTGACCGAAGGCGTCCTTGAGTCCCTGGTCGGCGAGGAATTTGCCGTCCGGGCTTTTCACGCCCTCGGACACGACGACGGTGCAGTAACCGTATTGCTTGACGTTGGCGTCGACCTTGGCGAGGAATTTTTCCTTGTCGAAGGCGACCTCCGGGAACAGGATCACGATCGGAATTTCGGTGTCCGGGGTGGAGGCGAGGCCGCCGGCGGCGGCGATCCAGCCGGCGTGCCGGCCCATGACCTCCAGAATGAACACCTTGGTCGAGGTCTTGGCCATGGACGCCACGTCGAAGCTCGCTTCGCGCGTGCTGACGGCGATGTATTTGGCGACCGAACCGAAGCCCGGGCAGTTGTCGGTGATCGGCAGATCGTTGTCCACGGTCTTGGGCACGTGGATCGCCTGGATCGGATAACCCATGGTTCCGGAAAGCTGGGAAATCTTGAGACAGGTGTCGGCCGAATCGCCGCCGCCGTTGTAGAAGAAGTAACCGATGTCGTGCGCCTTGAATACTTCGATCAGGCGGTCGTATTCACGCTTGTTTTGTTCCAGGCTCTTCAGCTTGTAGCGGCAGGAGCCGAAGGCGCCCGAAGGTGTGTGGCGCAGCGCCTTGATGGCGGCGACGGATTCCTTGCTGGTGTCGATCAGGTCTTCGGTCAGTGCGCCGATGATGCCGTTGCGGCCGGCGTACACCTTGCCAATTTTCTTCGGGTACTTGCGCGCCGTCTCGATCAGGCCGCAGGCCGAGGCGTTGATCACGGCGGTCACGCCGCCCGACTGGGCGTAGAACGCATTTTTGGATTTACTTTTCGCCATACGTCTTAGTCTCCCCAGAAGAAAGGTGATGTATCCGGTTTGTCCGGCGCGGCCTCGTCGGTCTTCGCCGGATTTTGATCGTTGCTGATTTTCTGCTTGCGGACATGATCGGCTTCCACCTGCAGTACGCTGACGACACAGTCGCCGATATTATCGTGGCTGTCGATGCCGGTCCCGAGCTGGTATTCCGGATGATAATAGAAATAGGCCCGGTAGCGCTGGGAGCCGAGTTTCACGATGGCAAAGTTGGCGCCCTTGGCGCTCCAGAACAGGGTCGGGCACCAGGCCATGCCGCCGGTCTCGCCGCCGAGCATCACCTCGGTATCGGCGAGCTGCGGCTCGACCTCCTTGCCATAGCGCTCCTTCAGCGTGTTGCGCACCGCCCAAAGTTCACTGTCAGTGAAATCCGGAATATTCATCGGACTGGATAATAGGGAGCCATCTCACGGGTTTTTTCGAGCATGGGGCACTCTGGAGGAACGAGCTTACCCAACTTTCCCTCCTTGGAACATTTGGAAACATCAATCGGGCGATAGGCCGCATTTATAGGGGGCCATTGACGCCGGGGTGGGCAAAATTGTAGTTTACGCGCCCCGGCGATTAAACTAGGGAAAAATCCGACGATCACGCCATCCACCAGGAACTTAAAGCGAGAGAACCATGAGAATCGTGCTATTGGGAGCGCCGGGTTCCGGCAAGGGAACGCAAGCTAAGTTATTGGTTGAAAAGTATAAAATTCCTCAAATGTCTACCGGTGATCTGTTGCGGGCCGAAGTCGCGGCCGGCACCGACCTGGGCAAACGGGCCAAAGCGGCCATGGACGCCGGCCAGCTCGTCACGGACGATGTCGTGCTGGGCATGATCCAGGCGCGCCTGGCCAAGCCCGATGCCAAGAGCGGTTTCATTCTCGACGGTTTTCCGCGCAATATCCCGCAGGCCCAGTCGCTCGATGCGATGCTCGCGCGCCTCGGCCAGCCGCTGCAGCTCGCGCTGTTGGTGGACGTCGATACCGACGTATTGTTGAAACGCCTGACCGGCCGGCGTACCTGCGGCTCCTGCGGTGCGATCTACAATATCTATTTCTCGGCGCCGAGAACCGCCAACAAGTGCGATAAATGTGGCAGTGCGCTGTCGCACCGCTCTGACGATAACGAGCAAACGGTTGCCAACCGTCTCAAGGTTTACCAGCAGCAGACGGCGCCGCTGGTCAACTATTACAAGGCCCAGGGCAAGCTGCGCACCGTCCGCGGCGTGGGCGCGGTGAGCGCCATCTTCAAGAATGTCACGGATATCATCGAATCCCAGATCCGTCCGCTCGCGGATGTAATGGGCAAGATCGAGTCGGCCGCGGCCAGGCAGGCGGCCAAGGCCAAGGCCGCGGCGGTGGCCAAGGCCGCCGCCGCCAAGGCCGCGGCCAAAGTTGCCAAGGCACTACCCTCAGCCAAAGCCAAGGCGGCGGCTCCGGCGGCGAAGCCCAAGCCCGTGGCAAAAAAAGCCATGCCCAAGAAAGCGGCAGTGAAAAAACCCGCTCCCAAGGCAAAACCGAAGAAAGCGCCCAAACCGGTTGCCAAGGCCAAAAAGGTCAAGTAATTCCCGGTCAGGTAACGACGCATGGGCCGGTACCGTCGGCCCATGCGCTTTAATGGTTCTTCCGGCTTTCGCGTGGGTCATGATCAGCCAGGGGCTTCCCGATTCCGGTAACGAGGCCGTTTTCTGTAGGGGTAGCCGCCGGATCTCGAGGCGCAGCTCTTTCGGAGACGGCGGCAGTGGCGCTCATGGAAACATTGCTCATTGCGGCTACGGGCGCCCATTGCCGAAGGAGCGTTCGCCTCGGGCACTGGGCGCCGGATTTATCCCGCCCGTGGGCGCGATGAATCGCGCCCCTACTTAGATCATTTCACCCGGCTGACGACTAGGCTAGCATTAGGAAAAACCCTCCAGCGGTGGCAAGCGACAGCATGACAAGTGAAACAGGAAAATTCCCGCGTACCCGCATGCGGCGCATGCGTCGCGATGATTTTTCACGCCGGCTCATGCGCGAGACGCGCCTCACCGCGGACGACCTCATCCAGCCCGTGTTTGTCATGGAAGGCAAGAACCGTTCGGAACCGGTTCCGAGCATGCCGGGCATCAGCCGTGTCACGCCGGATTTGCTGCTCAAGCAGGCGGAAAAGCTCCTGAAACTGGGCGTACCGGCCATCGCGCTTTTTCCGGTGGTGCCGGCGTCGAAGAAAGACAGCAAGGCCAAGGAGGCGTACAACCCCAAGGGCCTGGTGCCGCACACGGTCAGCACGCTCAAGAAAAAATTTCCTGAACTCGGCGTCATTACCGATGTCGCCCTCGATCCTTATACCTCACATGGTCAGGACGGGCTTATCGACGGCACGGGTTATGTATTGAACGACGCCACCGTGACGGTGCTGGTCAGGCAGGCGTTGTCGCACGCCGAGGCGGGAGCCGACGTGGTCGCGCCTTCGGACATGATGGACGGGCGTATCGGTGCGATTCGCGACGCGCTCGAAAAAGCCGGCCACGTTCATACCCGCATCCTCGCCTACGCCGCCAAGTATGCCTCGAATTTCTACGGCCCGTTCCGCGACGCCGTGGGTTCAGCCGCCAATCTGGGCCAGGGCAACAAGTACAGCTACCAGATGGATCCGGCTAATTCGGACGAAGCGCTGCGCGAAGTCGCGCTCGACATCGAGGAAGGCGCGGACATGGTGATGGTGAAGCCGGGGATGCCTTACCTCGATATCGTGCGAAGCGTAAAGGATCGGTTCGGGGTGCCGACCTTCGTCTATCAGGTAAGCGGCGAATACGCCATGCTCATGGCCGCCGCGAAAAATGGCTGGCTCGATGAGCGCGCCTGCGTGCTGGAATCCCTGCTCTGCATCAAGCGCGCCGGGGCCGACGCGATTCTGACTTATTTCGCCGAACGCGCGGCCGGGTGGCTGAAGGAAGGAAAGTAAGACAGCCCGCACTCGGCGCGATATGCGCAGCGACCCCATCCCATTTGTTCCTGCCCAGGGTGCGCGAACTTCATGCGCACCCGTTCGGCGGGGAAAAGGTCCGCTGGACATTTTCCTGTTTCCGCCTCACCCCCCTTCAGGGGGAAGGGGAGTCGGTTTAAGAGGTCATTTACCTTGAATTACCGCCACGCTTTCCACGCCGGCAATTTTGCCGACGTCTTCAAGCACATCGTGCTTACCCTGTTGCTCAAGTCCTTGCACCGGAAAGACACTCCGTTCTGCTACCTGGATACGCATGCCGGCGCGGGCCGATATGACCTGAACAGCGAGGCGGCGCAGAAAACCGGCGAGTACCGTGACGGCATTCGACGCTTGTGGGACTCGAACCCGCTGCCCGAACTGGCGGATTATCTTGCCGCCGTGCGCGCGAGCAATGTCGACGGCGCGCTTCATTATTATCCCGGTTCACCCGCGATCGCGCGTTTTTTCCTGCGGCCCCATGACCGCATGGTGCTTTTGGAACTGCAACCGGATGAGTGCTCGCTGTTGCAAGCCAGATTTTCCGGCGACCGGCAGGTCGTGGTGCAGCGGCAGGATGGATACGCCGGCCTGAAGGCGTATCTGCCTCCCAGGGAAAAACGCGGCTTGGTCCTGATCGATCCGCCGTACGAATCAGACAGGGAATACGAGCAGGTGGCGGAAGGCCTGAAAGTCGCGCATGATCGCTGGTCCTCCGGCATTTACGCCCTGTGGTACCCCATCAAGGCCCGTCCCCCGATCGAACGATTCCATCGCGCACTGGCGGCCACCGGAATTCGCAAGATGCTGCTGGTGGAATTCGCCCCTTATCCCGAAGATTCCAGTTTCCGCCTGAACGGCTGCGGCATGGTCGTGGTCAACCCACCCTGGAAGCTGGAGGAGACGCTGCGCCGGTTGTTGCCGGAACTCCTCGATGTGCTGCGGCAGCATCCGGCCGCCCGCACCGGCCTATCCTGGCTGGTCCCGGAATAGGGGTGTTTTGACAACCAGGCGCCGCTGACCGGTGGTAAAAGTGTAACGGCAGCGACCTGTTACATGCTGCCGTCGACAGCCGTGGCCTAAACGGGTATTTTATAGCTGTTAAATACAGGTTTTTTAATAACAAAACCGCCACGGCCGCCAGTTGTGGGACTCCGGCGCCGAAAGGCCCGCCGGTTATGCAAGGGGAGTGTAGTTAAGACAATGAATGAAAGACGTGACAGCCAACGGGTACCGGTAGTGATCGATGCGGTACTGAACTACCAGGCGCAGGTGATGATATGCACGGTGCGCGACATCAGCCTGAACGGCGCTTTTATCGAAGGCATGCCCCAAGGACTGCCTTATTTCAATGCCCCCGTTGAATTGGGGATCACCCTGACCGCCGGTGGCGAGACCAAGCAGCATCGTATCCCCGCCAAGATCCGCCGCATTGCCGACAACGGCGCCGGAGTGAGTTTCGGCGACGTCAACATGGACGCCTATTTCAGCCTGGTCAATCTGGTCTATAACGCCTGAGCCGTTCCGGTTCCCCGGCGAAAATTCCGGGCTATTCGGACATTAACAGACGGTAAGCGACAGGTGTCGGCGTACGTCGTCGCTTTATCGGCCTTTTCCATGGCGCTGAGAGCCGTGTCCTGAATCGTCACGCCCCGTAAATTATTCTTTTCTTTCAATGTTCTGCTTCCCGAGCTTCCCCACAAAAACCACATTGCTGGCATGTCTCTTGCAGCTTTCTTGCCACAAAGGGAAGGGGACAACAGCTTGATTTGGCGCGAAATGACGCCGGCCAATATCGCCGGAGCCAGCGCGCCGTTCAACGTTGTCAGCGAATAACCAGAACAAGGGCCGTCCGCCCGCCCGGATTCAATAATGACTCGGCACAATTCCAGATACTTCATCGCTTCGGGATTCGTCCTGGTGCTGGCGCTCATGACGGCGCTGGCGGGCGTGGCCCTCACGCGCATGGCGGCGATCAACCATCATATGGAACTGATCGCCCACAAACATAACGCCAAAATCGACCTGCTGTTATCGATGCGCAACATTGTGCGCGAGCGCTCCCTCAGCATGTATGCCATGTATCTCATGGACGATGCGTTCCAGAGGGAAGACGAATTCACCCGTTTCACCGACATGGCGGGCGAATTCATCCGCTTGCGTGAGCAACTGGTGCAAACCGGTCTCGACCGGCAGGAGCAGGATGTCCTGGAGAAAATTCTCGAACTGATTCGCACGACCCAGCCGCTGCAGGTGAATCTGGTGGACAAGATCATCCATGAGGATCTTGTCGGAGTGAGAGAAGAGATGCATCAAAAAGATCTGCCGCTCGAACGGCAGATATTGTCCCACTTCGATGAGATGGTCAGTCACGGGCGGCAGGCAAGCCAAGCGGCGGTGGCGTTGGCCTCGCAGGAATACCGGCAGGCATTGACGATGATGCTGCTACTCGGTTTTTCCGTCATCGCCTGCGGCGTTTTGATCGCCTGGTATGTGATCCACCGTACGCGCCTTATTGAAAGCGCACTGGCGCAGGAAAAGGAACACGCCGAGATCACCCTGCATTCCGTGGGTGAAGCCGTGATCGCCGCCGACGCACAAGGCAAGGTGAGTTACCTCAATCCCGCGGCCGAGCAGATGACGGGTTGGCGCAGCGAAGAGGCGCGCGGCCAGCCGTTGAGCAAGATTTACCGCATCATCAATGAAACCACGCGCAAGCCGCTGGAACATCCGGCGATGCTCGGTGTTCTCGACAGCCCTATCGTCGGCCTGGACAAGCATACCCTGCTGGTCAGCCGTTCCGGCAAGGAGTTGGCCATCGAGGACACGGCCGCGCCGATCCGCAACAGCGACGGCGATGACGTCGGCGCGATTCTTGTATTCCGCGACGTCACTGAACGGCGCAGCATGCAGAACCAGCTCAGCTGGCAGGCGAGCCATGATCCACTGACCGGGCTTGTCAACCGGCGCGAACTCGAGATGCTGCTCGAACGGCTGCTCGCGAGCGCCACGGAGCAGAACAAGAGTCACGCGTTGCTCTACCTCGATCTCGACCAGTTCAAGGTAATCAACGACACCTGCGGTCATATCGCGGGAGACGAGCTCCTGCGACAGGTCGCCGGACTCATGCACCCCCTGATCCGCGACAGCGATACGCTGGCGCGCCTTGGCGGCGATGAATTCGGTATCCTGCTCGAAGGCTGTTCCCTCCGGCAGGCTGAGCAGATTGCGCACAAGCTGCTTCAGTCGCTGGAGGAATTCCGCTTTGCCTGGCAGGACAAGACCTTCCGCGTGGGGGTTTCCATCGGTCTTGTCGGCATCCATGGCCGCAGCGACACGATTTCCACGGTGCTGAGCGCCGCCGACGGCGCCTGTTACATGGCCAAGGAAAAAGGCCGCAATCGTATCTGGCTGCACCAGGACGACGATCGCGAGATAGCCAACCGGCACGGGGAAATGGAGTGGGTATCCCGCATCATGCAGGCGTTCGATGAAAACCGCTTCGTGCTTTATTACCAGCGCGTGATACCGCTGACCGTCTCATCCGCGACCCCTCCGTATCGCGAAGTGCTGGTGCGCATGATCGACGAGAAGGGGGAACTGGTGCCGCCCATGGCGTTTATCCCCGCCGCCGAACGCTATGGTGTCATGAGCACGGTTGACCGCTGGGTGGTGAAAACCGCCTTTGAATGGCTGGCGGACCATCCGCGGGAAGAGTGTCTCGCGGTCAATCTATCCAGCCAGTCTCTCAGCGATGACGGGTTTCTGGACTTCGTGATGGGGCAATTTCACGCCTCGGGTCTGTCTCCGCGCCGGATTTGTTTTGAGATTACGGAAACCGCGGCCATCGCCAACTGGAAACGTGCCACCCAGTTCATCGCCGCACTGCGGTCGCTCGGCTGTTGTTTCGCATTGGATGATTTTGGCAGCGGCATGTCGTCGTTCGGGTATCTCAAGAACCTGCCGGTGGATTTCATCAAGATCGACGGCGCATTCGTGCGCGACATGATCGAGGACGAGGTGGACTATGCCATGGTCGAGGCGGTCAATCGCATCGGCCATGTGATGGGCATCCGTACCACGGCGGAGTACGTGGAGAATGACCGGATACTCGCCAAGCTGCGGGAGATGGGCGTGGATTATGCGCAGGGATTCGGCATCCACATGCCCGAACCGCTCATTATCCAGGAGCCGCGCGCCGCCGAGAAGCCGGTATCCACCGATAATGAGCTTCTCGGCCCGGTGATCTCCGCCTTTCGCCGCCCTGTCTAGGGTGTGCGTGACCCGACGGCCAGCGAGAAGGCCGCCACCAGCGCCACCGCCGCCGTTTCAATCCGCAGGATCGCCGATCCCAGCGCGATTGGTTGCGCGCCGGCGCCGGTTGCCCGTTCGACTTCCTGTTCCGTAAAGCCGCCCTCGGGTCCGACCAGTATTGTCACGTCAGCCGAGGCATTTTGCTCGACGGCGCGTGAAACCGCGACTGCCGCCGCCGAAGGATGGGCGATCCAAACGGTGTTCGCCCGGCCCGCTTCGCGCGCCACCATTTCCTGAGGTGTGGCCGACGCATGCAAGATCGGCAGATAGGACCGTCGGCTTTGCTTGCTGGCTTCCAGACAAATGCGCCGCCACCGCTCGGCGCTGTTCGCGCCGGGTTTCACCACGCTGCGCTCGCAAACCAGCGGCGTGAACTCGGTAATGCCGAGCTGGGTGGCCATGTCGAGCAGTGTGCTCTGGCGATCGCCCTTGGGCAGGGCGCAAGCGAGGTGAATCGCCGGTTTCGGAGGCGGTTCAGTATGTCGCTCTTCGACGCGCAGATCGAGCGCACGTCCGTGCGCTGATATATGAAGGAGTGTGGTGCGCACGAGTCCTCCACGCCCATCAAAAAGCCAGAGAGTCTCGCCGACCACAAGCCGGCGTGAGGCCGCGGCGTGA
>JBBTKS010000088.1:0-16621 GCA_038058885.1 Pseudomonadota bacterium | reverse complement strand
GCGTTCGTGCGCGTGGCGCGCAACGCGGGCGGCCAGCTCGCTGGCATCGGCGGCGCCATCGCGGCCAGTGCTGCCTGCTTCGGCGCGCCGGTGCTGGTCTCGGCGGCCACCGCGATTGGCGCCACCGCGTTCACCGAGCACGCCACGCTCTACCCGATCTTCGTCGGCGCGATCGCGCTGAGCCTGTGGCAGCTTCACCGCTCCACGCGCGAACGTGGCGATTCGCGGCCCTTCTGGCTTGGGCTCGCGGGCGGCACCACCGCGGCGGCGTTCCTGTGGCTCATGGTCACGGGCATCGTGCCGCTGCCCGGCTTCGCGCTCTACGGTGTGCTCGGCGTGCTCATTGCCGGCAGCCTGTGGGAGATCGGCGCGCGTTATTACGAAGACTGCATCGTGAGAATCCGGCGCGAAACCGCGCACGTCGCGGCGAAACCGGGCGTGCCCGCTCTCGCGCGCGGCGCCGCGATCTCGCTGGCGGCGGCCGCGGCGTTCTACGGGATATATAAATCCGTGGACGCGTTCGTGCCGAAGGCGGATGCCGCCCAGATCGCGTGCTTCGGCATCAACGGCTGCCAAGGCACCACCGCCTGCGCCACCGCCTGGAACGCGTGCCCCGGACAGAATTCATGCAAAGGCAAAGGCTTTCTCCATATCTCGTCGAAGGAATGTGCCGACAAAGGCGGCGTGCCGCTCAAGGGCTCGCCGGCCGATCCCGCGCAAGGCTGACGCGGGAACTCTTTTGAGCGCATCGGCGTCTTGGATGACAAACGTCCATCGCATCCCGTCCCGGAAACAGGAGGAGTCCATGACCACCACCGTTGCCGTCGAAAAATCCGTCAACCGGATCGAGCTCGAACAGAAAGTGAAGGACATGTACGAACAGGTCGCGCGCGATCCGTTCGGCGAATTTCATTTCGAGCTGGGCCGCGCACTCGCAGAACGGCTGGGCTATATGAAAACCGATCTGGACCGTATTCCGCGCGAGGCGGTGGATTCGTTCGCCGGAGTGGGTTATTACTTCGACCTCGCCGCGATCGAACCCGGCGAGACGGTCCTGGACCTCGGCAGCGGCTCCGGCATGGACAGCTTCATCGCCGCGCTCAGGACCGGCGCGAACGGAAAAGTCCTTGGCGTGGACATGACCGACGCCCAGCGCGAGAAGGCCGAACGCCTGCGCGACCGCGACGGCTTCGTCAATGTGAGCTACCACAAGGCCTATATCGAGCACACCCCGTTCACCGATAACAGCATCGATGCCGTCATCAGCAACGGCGTGATCAACCTCGCGGCCGACAAGGCCGCGGTGTTCCGCGAGGCGGCGCGCGTGCTCAAACCCGGCGCGCGTCTGGCGATCTCCGACATCATTACGGAAAAAGAACTGCCGGAAGGCGTGACCTGCAACGCCACGCTGTGGGCCGCGTGTATCGGCGGCGCCCTGCAGCAGGACCGTTATACCGACGCTATCCGTGAGGCAGGATTGCGCCTTGTCACGCTGCGATCCAACCCGCAATACCATTTCCTGACCGCCTCGGCGCAGAAAGCCTGCGCCACCTATGGCGTCAAAAGCGTCTCTCTCCTGGCCATCAAGGACTGAAAAAAAACAGAAGCCGGACGGGCTGCTCCGCGCCCGGGTATATGTTTTAATGGTCGCGTCTGAACGTTGTATTCCTGGGGAGGTTGATTGCTATCACGGCATGTCCTGGCGGGTGTCATCGCCATTTGCATGATGCCTGCGCTTCCGCTATTCGGCGCAGAATCGGTCCACACCACCGACCCTGACACCGGTATCGAATCCTGGGAGATTCATACACAAAACGTAAGCCTGCGGCTGACGCAAATCCTGCCTGACCAGGTGCGCGGGTTTTATTCGGCACGCGGGTTCGATGCCGAATCCGTCGAACTCCTCGCGACCGGCGCCTGCGTGTTTCAGACTATCTTCCGCAATGAATCCGCCAAGCGTGCCATCGAATTCAATCTCGCCGACTGGCGCGTCCTGACCGCGAAGGGTGAACAGCCGCTCCGGCTGGAACGCGACTGGCAGCAGGAATGGGCAAAGCGCCGCGTGTCCGCTTCGGCGCGCACGGCTTTTCGCTTCGCACTGTATCCCACGGAACATCGCTATGAGATCGGCGATTGGAACATGGGCATGACCACTTATGCGCTCCCCCTGGGGAGCCGTTTTGATCTGCGCTTTGTCTGGCGTGAAAACGGCAAACGCCGTGAAGCGGTGCTTTACGGCGTGCGCTGCGCTGAAGAGACAACCAAGTGAAACCAGCTGCGTCTTTTGTCCTTGTCTTCGCGCTAATGCTGCTGCAGGTAGCGCGCGCGGATTCAACGCCGCAGACCATGACGGCCGTGCCGGACAAGCCGGCGGCGCCCGATTTCGCGCTCCAGGACGCCGACCGCGTGCTGCACCGGCTCTCGAAACAGCGTGGCAAGGCGGTGCTGGTGAATTTCTGGGCCACCTGGTGCCCGCCCTGTCGCCGCGAGATGCCGTCGATGCAACGCGCGTGGAAGAAACTCCAGGGCGGGAATTTCGAAATGTACGCGGTCAACGTCGGCGAGGACGAGGACACGATCTTCGGTTTTACCTTCTCCACCGGCGTCGAGCTGACCTTCCCCATCCTGCTCGACCGCGACGCGCATATCATCAAGGCTTGGCCGGTCGTCGCGCTCCCCACGAGCTTCGTCATCGACCCGCAGGGGCGCATCGTCTATCGAGCCGTCGGCGGACGAGAGTGGGACGATCCACAGCTTCTGCGGCAGATCCGCGAACTGATGGACAATAAGTAGCTCGGCGATAGAATTCACAACAAACACCATCGCCGGTTTCTCCCCAGGTCGCACGAGGGTTTTCTTCCAATATAATGAACCCATCCAACAAGCCCGCCCGCCTGCCCCGCACCGTCGTCGTCATCGGGCTGGTCAGCCTGCTCAACGACTTCGCCAGCGAAATGGTGGTGCCGCTTATCCCGCTGCTTCTGGCCACCGTGCTCGCCGCAGGCCCGGTGGCGCTCGGACTGATCGAGGGCGTGGCCGATACGGTTTCCAATCTGCTCAAGCTCTGGGCCGGGCGGCATTCCGATCTCTACGGACGGCGGCGCAAGCCGTATGTTGTGTTCGGTTATCTTTTGTCAAACCTCGCGCGCCCGCTGATCGGCATCTCCGGCAACTGGCTCACCGTACTCACGGTCCGCGTCACCGACCGCATCGGCAAGGGCGTGCGCACCGCGCCGCGCGATGCGCTGGTCTCGGACGCGATCGACGAAAACAACGCCGGCCACGCCTACGGCTTCACGCGCGCGCTCGATCACGCGGGCGCGGTGCTCGGCGCGCTGGCGGCCGCGGCCATCGTGTACTGGGGCACGCCGCGGCTCGATGTCGTGATCGTGCTGTCCGCCATTCCCGGGCTGCTGGCCGTGAGTCTCGTCGTCTTCGGCATCAAGGAGACGGCGCGCCCGGATGGCGTCAACGCCGAGCGCGCGCCGCTCAGCTGGTCGCGACTGAGCCCGATCACGCGGCGCTATCTCGCGGTGCTGGCGTTTTTCACGCTCGGAAAAATTCCCGAAACCTTCCTGCTGCTGCGCGGCCACGAACTGGGCATGCCGGTGGTCGAGCTGCTGCTGCTGTGGGCGGCGATGCACGTGGTGAAGGCCACCGTGTCCGGACAGGCTGGCCAGCAGACCGACCGCGTCGGGCGCCGGCCGCTGATCCTGACCGGCTGGATGGTCTATGCCATCACATTATTCGCGCTGGCCTTCGTGACCCAGCCGCTGATGCTCTGGGGCTGGAGCCTGGCGCTCGGTTTCTACTTCGGGCTGACCGAAGGCGCGGAGCGCGCGCTGGTGCGCGACCTCGCCGTGCCCGCCGAGCGCGGCACCGCCTTCGGCTGGTTTCACATGCTCGTGGGCATGGCCGCGATTCCAGCGGGACTGTTGATCGGCGGGCTGTGGAGTTTCTATGGCGTCAAAACCGCCTTCCTCGTTTCGGCGCTGCTGGCCACGCTCGCCACCGCCGGCTTCTGGCGCTTCGTGCGCCCCTGACGGTTCCCATTTCCCCGCTTTTCACATAAGCTCCGCGGTCCCATGACCGCCACCCTCCCCTCGTTGCGCCTCAACAAGAACGAAGACCGCCGTCTGCGCGCCGGTCATGTCTGGGTCTTCAGCAACGAGGTGGATACCAAGCTCACTCCGCTCACGCAATTCGAGCCCGGCCAGCCGGTGCTGATCGAGGACGCGGCGGGTCACGCGATCGGCTCGGGCTACGTGAACCCGCATGCGCTCATCTGCGCGCGGCTGGTGTCGCGCGATCCGAAATACACGCTCGACCAGTCGCTGCTGACGCACCGGCTCAATATCGCACTGTCGCTGCGCGAACGCCTGTTCGATACTCCTTACTACCGGCTCGCCTTCGGCGACAGCGACGGCCTGCCGGGGCTGGTCGTGGACCGCTACGGCGACGTACTCGTGGCCCAGATCACCACCGCCGGCATGGAAAAGCTCAAGACCGAGATCGTCGCCGCGCTGCAAAAAGTCATTCACCCGGGCGCCATCCTGTTTCGCAACGACAGCTCCGGCCGCGAACTGGAAGGCCTGACGAGCTACGTCGAAACCGCGCTGGGCGAGGTCCCGGAATCCATCGCGCTCGAGGAAAACGGCGTGAAATTCGCCGTGCCGCTGCACACCGGCCAGAAAACCGGCTGGTTCTACGACCAGCGGCCGAACCGCGCGCGTTTCCGTCACTACGTCAAAGGCCTGCGCGTGCTGGATGTGTTCAGCTACCTCGGCGCGTGGGGCGTACAGGCGGCGGCCGCTGGCGCTGAGTCAGTGCTGTGCGTGGACAGTTCACCCAAGGCCGTCGAAGGCATAGGCCACAACGCCGAATTGAACGGCGTGGGCGCAAAGGTCACGGTGGAACGCGAAGACGCCTTCGATATCCTGCGGCGGTTGCGCGCGGCGCGCGAGCGCTACGACGTCGTGGTGCTCGACCCGCCCGCCTTCATCAAACGCAAGAAAGACATCAAGGAAGGAACCCAGGCCTACCAGCGGCTCAACCAGATGGCGATGCAGGTGCTGTCCAAGGACGGCATCCTGGTCTCGTGTTCCTGCTCGTATCACCTGCACCGCGACGTCCTGCGCGACATCCTGCTCAAGGGCAGCCGGCATATCGATCGTTTTCTCGAAATCATCGAGGAAGGCCATCAGGGGCCGGATCACCCCATGCATCCGGCGATTCCGGAAACCGGCTACCTCAAGGCTTTCTTCGCGCGATTACTGCCCAGCTAACGCCGCCTTAAGCTCCCCGGTGCATACGGCGCAATACGCTGCGCTATTGCACCCTACTCGGGCTGTTGCCGAGCTAACGCAGAGTTCACCGGTGCGGCGGCATATGCCGCGTCCAGTGGAACAACGTGTTACGCCGCCGCTTTGCCAGGCAGCTCCCAGCCGGGGAATACCAGAACTCCAGGATGACACTGGAGCGCACGGGCGAGGACCTTCGCCCGCTCGACACCCAAACGGACGCGATCGTTCTCGATGGCCGAAATGGTGGCTTGGGGAATGCCGGTAAGACGGGCAAGCTGACTCTGGCTCAACTCCTGAAGCTCACGAAGAATGCGCACCGACTCACCGACCGAAACCGTGACACGCTTTTTGGCAGGACGATACTCTTTCATTTACGGCCTCCGATAATCATGCGCGGTTACCGACGCGACCTGGAAGAGCAGTTTCTCGGCAACCACGCGGTAGATAACACGCCACTGAAGTCCGAGCCGGCAAGACCGGTAACTTCGCCACTCGCCTGAAAGGGCTTCGTCACGGAATCCCCTGATCAGACGGAGCCCAAGCGGGCCGGATATTTCCGCGATGTCTTTCCATTTTTCATATCGCTTGAGAATATCCTTGGGGACCGACGCGACCTGTTTGTCCACCCGGCGGTGCTCTTCGATGCGCCACATATCATATTATGACTATACTCAATATAGTATGTCAACCCGGCTCATCGTTGCGACATAACGTTTGAAGGCTATCAGGGGCCGAATCACCCCATGCACCCGGCGATTCCGGACACCGGGTACCGCAAGGCTTTCTTCGCGCGGTTACTGCCAAGCTAACGCCGCCTTAAGCTGCCCAGCCCCGAGACAGCAGCCTATGTAGTGCATGCGGCGCAATACGCTGCGCTATTGCGCCCTACGCGGGCTAGCTTTCCCCATGCGTGCGGCGGACCGGGCAACCGCCGCCACGCGGCAAGGCGTAGAATCAGGGCATGAAGATTCATCGCCTCACGGCAGATGAAGCCCTCGGGAGTCTTCACACCCGCGCCGAAGGGCTGACGGATGACGAGGTCACGCGACGGCTGACCGAGTTCGGACCCAATCGTGTCGAGCGCGTGCGCGGGGAAAGACGGATCACGCGCTTTTTCAAGGGCTTCACGCATTTCCTCGCGCTCATTCTCTGGATCGCCGCCGCACTCGCTTTCTTCGCCGAATTCCAGGACCCCGGTCACGGCATGGCGATACTGGGCGTGGCGATCCTCGGCGTAATCCTGATCAACGGGCTGTTCTCCTTCTGGCAGGAGTACCGCGCGGAACAGGCGCTGGAGGCGCTCACGCGCCTACTGCCGCATCAGGTCAAGGTGATGCGCGGCGGAGCGCTCGCCACGCTACCCGCCGTCGAGCTTGCCCCCGGCGATATCGTGCTGCTCGAAGGCGGCGATGACGTTCCCGCCGACTGCCGCGTGATCGAGGCCTACGGCGTGCGGGTGAACAACGCCACCATCACCGGGGAATCGGTTCCGCTGCCACGCGACGCGTTGCCTTCCGAAAACGAAGATATCCTGCACAGCCGCAATATTCTTCTGGCCGGCACTTCGCTCGTCTCCGGCGAAGCGAAGGCGGCGGTCTTCGCCACCGGCATGCGCACCGAGTTCGGTAAAATCGCGCACCTCACCCAGGCGGCGGGCGTGTCCCTGTCGCCGTTGCAGCAGGAGATCATCCGGCTCTCGCGCGTGATCGCGGCCATCGCCGCGGCGCTCGGCGTGCTGTTCTATTTCATCGGCTACAGTCTGGGGCTTTCGTTCTGGGCCAGCCTGATTTTCGCCATCGGCATCATCGTCGCCAACGTGCCGGAAGGACTGCTGCCCACCGTGACGCTCGCGCTGGCCATGGGCGGCCAGCGCATGGCGCGGCGCAACGTGCTGATCCGCCATCTGCCTTCGGTGGAAACGCTGGGATGCACCACGGTCATCTGCACCGACAAGACCGGCACGCTCACCCAGAACCGGATGGAGGTGAAGCGTATTTTCCTGGGGAACGAATTCCACGATCCGGGCGATTCGACATCGCTGGCGACAACTTATGCGCGCTTCTTCGAGGCCGCGCTCCATTGCCACAATCTGAACACCGGACCCGTCAGCACGGAGGTGCTTCTCGGCGATCCGATGGAAGTGGCGCTGGTGCGCCTGGCGCGCGGCGCGCTGCCCGGTGCCGCCGTGTTCCCGCGCACGGATGAAATCCCTTTCGATTCGGAACGAAGGCGCCTGTCCACGCGCCACCGTTCGCCCGCGGGCGATGTGCTCTATACCAAGGGCGCGCTCGAATCCGTGTTGCCGTTGTGCGACCGCGCGCAACGCGGCGCCGAGGTCGAGCCGCTTCAACCCGAAACCGCGCGAATATTTCAAGACGCCCAGGAAACCATGGCGGAACAGGGCCTGCGGGTACTGGCGCTGGCCTACCGGCCTTTGCCACCGGGCGCATCGCAGGCGCGCCTTGAAGAACAACTGATTCTGGTCGGGCTGGTGGGGTTCCGCGACCCGCCGCGCCCGGAAGTGCCAGCCGCCATCCGCCAATGCCGCGAGGCCGGCATCAAAGTCATCATGGTCACCGGCGATCATCCACAGACGGCGGTTGCCATCGCGCGCGAGATCGGACTCGTGCTTGCCTCCAACGCCGCGGTAATCACCGGCGAGCAACTGCGGCGGCTGTCGGAGGCCGAATTACAGCTGGCGCTGGATGCGCCAGAGATTATCTTCGCGCGCGTGGGCGCCGATCAGAAGCTGCGCATCGTGCGGGCGCTGAAGCAGAAAGGCGAAACCGTGGCCGCCACCGGCGATGGCGTCAACGACGCGCCCGCCCTCAAGCACGCGGATATCGGCATTGCCATGGGCATGACCGGCACGGATGTCGCGCGCGAGTCCGCGCACATGATCCTGCTGGACGATAACTTCGCGAGCATCGTGGCCGCCGTGGAGGAAGGCCGCGCGGTGTACGACAACATCCGCAAGTTCCTGACTTATATTCTCACGTCCAATGTTCCCGAGATCGTTCCCTATCTCGCGTTCGTGCTGTTCAAAATTCCGCTGCCGCTCACGATCATCCAGATTCTCGCGGTGGATCTCGGCACCGACATGCTGCCGGCGCTCGCGCTCGGAGCGGAACGACCCGAGGCGCAGGTCATGCGGCGCCCGCCGCGTTCTCCCACGGAACGTCTGCTGAGCTGGCCCTTGCTCGCGCGCGCCTACCTGTGGCTCGGCCTGCTGGAAGCGGCTGCGGCGATGGCGGCGTTTTTCTTCGTGCTACGCGCCGCGGGATGGAATTACGGCGAAATGCTCCCGGCCAACGATCCGATTTATCTCCAGGCGACCACCGCCTGCCTCTCCGCCATCATCGTGATGCAAGTGGTGAACGTGTTTCTCTGCCGCAGCGAGCGCGGATCGGCATTTACCTGGGGCGTCTTTCTCAATCGAATGATCCTGCTGGGCATCGCGGTCGAAATCGCGCTTATTCTTCTCATCGACTATACGTCCTGGGGAAACCGGCTGTTCGGCACCGCGCCCATAGCACTGGACGTTTGGCTCTACGTCGTACCGTTCGCGTTTGCCATGCTGCTGTTCGAAGAATTGCGCAAAGCGCTGGTGCGCCGCTTATACACCGTTGACGAAATCCGGAGAAATCATTCATGAAGAGCTACCGCAAGGAACTCTGGTTCAACATCCCCACGCGGCGGGCATTCATCAACATCACGCCGCAGATCGAGGAATGCCTACAAGAAAGTGGTATAAAAGAAGGTCTCGCGCTGGTCAATGCCATGCACATCACCGCCTCGGTGTTCATCAACGACGATGAGGAAGGCCTGCACCACGATTTCGATGTCTTTCTTGAAAAGCTTGCGCCTCACGAACCGATCAAGCAGTATCGTCACAATGACACCGGAGAGGACAACGCTGATGCGCACATCAAACGCCAACTTTTCGGCCGTGAGGTCGTGGCAGCGGTAACAAAAGGTAAACTCGACTTCGGGCCGTGGGAACAGATTTTCTACGGTGAATTCGACGGCCGACGTAAGAAGCGGGTGCTGGTAAAAATTATTGGAGAATAGCGAGAGCAACCATGAGTGAGGAACAAACCAAAGCTTTATCTCTCAAAGCTGCGTACGCATTTGGAGCTACACACGGATTAGAGCACGAGGTCAACGAAATCCGCGACATGGATATTGAGTGGGATTCGAGCTACACGTCTACTCTTCGTCGTGGTTATATCGTCGACTTATTTGAGAAGCACGGGATATTTGACGAATTCAAAGCAAAACATTGGCTATACGGTAATAGTCCAGGTGGTGAGCGCAAACGTAGATTTTACTTTCGCGTCAAAAAACAATATGAGGATTACCTTGCTGGACGTGGCCCCGAAACAGGATCCGTAGAGGAAATCGAAGACAATGAAACTGATCAACAGTTTGCTGCAGAAGCCGACCTTCGCGATTTCCTGGCTAAGAATCTGAATTGTATTGAGCAAGGGCTTACTCTGTACCAATCGGGGGATCAAACTGGCATTGAATTTCCAATTGAAGGTGGCTACATAGATATCCTCGCAGTTGACCGAAATCGGCGCTTCGTCGCGATAGAATTGAAAGTCAGCAAAGGACGCAATAAAGCTGTAGGACAAATCCTCTACTACATGGGATGGGTTGATAAAAACCTTGGCACCGCGCCATGTCGCGGCATGATAATCGCAAAAGAAATTCCTGATGATTTGATATTAGCTGTGCAACGCGCCCCAGGAATTTCCCTTTATAAATACAACCTGAGCGTATCGGTCGAACCTGTAGCGCTAAAAAGTTGAACCAGGTTTATATTTAACAAAAACACAAAGGGCGCTGGATGCGCCCTTTGTGTTTAATGAATTGATATGACTACAAATTAAATCTTTGGTAGTGTCACGCCCTGCTGGCCCTGATACTTCCCGCCGCGATCCTTATATGAAGTCTCGCAAACCTCGTCGCCTTCGATGAAGATCACCTGCGCCACGCCTTCGTTGGCGTAGATTTTCGCGGGGAGTGGCGTGGTGTTGGAGAACTCCAGCGTCACGTGCCCTTCCCATTCCGGCTCGAGCGGCGTGACGTTCACAATGATGCCGCAGCGTGCATAAGTGCTTTTGCCAAGACAGATGGTGAGTACGTTGCGCGGGATGCGGAAGAACTCCACGGTGCGCGCGAGCGCGAAGGAATTCGGCGGGATGATGCACACGTCGCCCTTGAAATCCACGAAGCTGCTCGGATCGAACTTCTTGGGATCGACAATCGTGGAATTGATGTTGGTGAAAATCTTGAATTCGTCCGAGCAGCGGACGTCGTAACCATAGCTCGAGGTGCCGTAGGAAACGATGGGGCCGTTATTGGCGCGCTTGACCTGGTTCGGTTCGAACGGCTCGATCATGCCATGGCTCGCCGCCATGCGGCGGATCCATTTGTCTGATTTGATTCCCATAAGAAGGCGCTATTTCACCGCAAAGACGCAAAGGGTGAGGCGGGGTTCTCGCGAATGTTCAGTGAACATTCGCGCCGCCGAACGGGTGCAACGAATTTTGTTGCACCCTGGGCCGCAATGTCAAGAAATGTCTTTGCGCTCTTCGCGTCTTTGCGGTGAATGTTGTTATGTATTTTGGATGACGATGCTCGGGAACTTGGCCGAGAAGTCCTTCTTACGCAGCGACAACTTGGCGGCCACGCGTCGGGCGATATCGCGGTAAATCTGCGAGATGCGGCACTCGGGATCGGCCACCACGGTGGGCTTGCCGGAATCGGTTTCCACGCGGATACGCATGTCGAGCGGAAGCGAACCGAGGAAATCGACGTCATTTTGCTCGGACATCCGCTCGCCGCCGCCGGTGCCGAAAATGTGCTCCTCATGCCCGCACTTGCTGCAGATGTGCGTGCTCATGTTCTCGATCACGCCGATCACGGGGATGTCCACCTTCTCGAACATCTTGAGGCCCTTGCGCGCGTCCAGCAGCGCGATGTCCTGCGGCGTCGTGACGATGACGGCGCCGGTGACCGGAACCTTCTGCGCCAGCGTCAGTTGCACGTCGCCGGTGCCCGGCGGCAAGTCCACGATCAGGTAATCAAGGTCTTTCCAGTTGGTGTCGCGCAGCAGCTGCTCCAGCGCCTGCGTCACCATCGGACCGCGCCAGATCATCGGCGTCTCTTCGTCAACGAGATAACCGATGGACATGGACTGCAGGTGATAACTCATGATGGGCTCGAGCGACTTGCCGTCCTTGGATTCGGGCTTCATCTTCGCGCCGAGCATGGTCGGCTGGCTCGGGCCGTAAATGTCGGCATCGAGAATACCGACGGTGGCGCCTTCCGCGGACAGCGCCAGCGCCAGGTTCACGGCCACGGTGGATTTGCCCACGCCGCCCTTGCCGGAGGCGATGGCGATGATGTTTTTCACGCCTTCAATGGGCTTTACGCCCTTCTGCACGCCATGCGCGGCAATGCTGAATGAAACATTGACCGTGGCATCCTTGACGCCGGCAATGGCGGACACTTTTTCCTTCAGCTTGGAGGCCAGCGTCGCCACATATCCCTTGGCCGGGTAACCGAGAACGACATCCACGGTCACCTTGCCGCCGTCGACGGTGATTTTTTTCACCGCCTTGGCCGCGACCATGTCCTGCTCGAGGTAGGGATCGATCACCTCTTTGAGCGCTGTTTCAACTTGCTGCTGGGAAACGTCGGCCATGAAGCTCACTCCAGATTCGGTCTGTCAGGGGGCGCACATGCTACACCGCGGACCGAAAAAAGTCATGGAGCGCCCAGTGCCCGAGGCGAATGCTCTTTCGGCAATGGGCGCTAGTAGCCGCAATGAGCTAAGTTTCCCTGGGTACAATGCTGCCGTCTCCGAATGAGTTGTAACACGGGATCCGGCGGCTGGGGGCGGCGCAAAGGCGGAAATTCCCTTATGATACCGGGGTTAAACCTGAGAGAACCGCCCGCCATGTTATCGTGGCGGCGATTTTATGCCCGAGAAGAAACGCACAATCCTCGTCACCAGCGCCCTGCCCTACGCCAACGGCCCGTTGCACATAGGGCATCTCGTGGAATACATCCAGACCGACATCTGGGTGCGTTTCCAGAAAATGCGCGGGCACGAGTGCTGGTACGTCTGCGCCGACGACACCCACGGCACGCCGGTGATGCTGCGCGCCCAGCAGGAAGGCATCACGCCGGAAAAGCTCATCGCCCGCATGAGCGCGGAACACCAGCACGACTTCGCCGACTTCGGCATCGGCTTCGACAACTACTATTCCACACATTCGGACGAGAACCGCGAACTCGTCACGGAAATTTATCGGCGGTTGTCCAAGGCCGGGCATATTTCCAAACGCACGATCAAGCAGGCCTACGATCCGGTCAAGAACATGTTCCTGCCCGACCGTTTCATCAAGGGCAACTGCCCGCGCTGCAACACGCCGGACCAGTACGGCGATTCCTGCGAGAACTGTGGCGCGACCTATTCACCGACCGAATTGAAAAACGCGGTCTCCGCGCTCTCCGGCGTGCCGCCGGTGGAGAAGGATTCGGAACATTACTTTTTCAAACTCGGTGACTTCGAAGCCTGGCTGCGCGAATGGCTGCACCCGGACATCACCCAGGTGCGTCACGTGCAGCCGGAAGTGGCGAACAAACTTTCCGAATGGTTCGATGCCGGGCTCAAGGACTGGGACATCTCGCGCGATGCGCCCTACTTCGGCTTCGAGATGCCGGATGCGCCGGGAAAATATTTCTACGTCTGGCTGGATGCGCCGGTGGGCTACATGGCGAGCTTCAAGAACCTGTGCGCGAAGCAAGGTCTCAAGTTCGACGACTTCTGGGGCAAGGATTCCAAAGCCGAGCTCTATCACTTTATCGGCAAGGACATCCTCTACTTCCACACGCTGTTCTGGCCGGCGATGCTGGAAGGCGCGGGTTTCCGCAAACCGACGTCGGTGTTCGCGCACGGCTTCCTCACCGTCAACGGCACCAAGATGTCCAAATCGCGCGGCACCTTCATCACCGCGCGCTCGTACCTCAACCACCTTCATCCGCGCTATTTGCGTTATTACTTCGCGGCCAAGCTGAACGGCCGGGTGGAGGACATCGATCTCAATTTCGACGACTTCACGGCGCGCATCAACAGCAACCTCATCGGCAAATACGTCAACATCGCCTCCCGCGCCGCCGGTTTCGTCACCGACCGCTTCGGCGGGAAGTTAAGCCAGGAGGCCGTCAACAAGGAATTACTGCATGAAACCCAGAAGGCGGCGGATACCATCGCGGAACACTACGAAAACCGCGACTACGCCGAGGCAGTGCGCCTGATCATGGGGCTCGCGGACAAGGCCAATGCCTTCGTGGACGACCGCAAGCCCTGGCTCATGGCCAAGGACCCGGCGCAGAACGAGCATCTGCAGCAGGTCTGCACGACCAGTCTCAACCTGTTCCGTCTGCTGACGATTTACCTCAAACCGATCCTGCCGAAGATCGCGGAGGACGTCGCCACATTCCTTAATATCCCTCCGCTCACCTGGGCGGATGCCAAAATGCTGCTCACCGATCACACCATCAACCCGTACCAGCATCTGGCCGCGCGCGTGGACCCGAAGAGCATCCCCGCGCTGCTCGATGAATCCCAGAAGGACATGAAGACCATGGCCGAGAAAACTTCCGAAACCATCACCCAGACGAGCGATCTCGCACGTCATCCGATCCTGCCCGAAATCAGTTACGAGGACTTCGCCAAGGTGGATTTGCGCATCGCCCGCATCGTCAAGGCCAGCCACGTGGAAGGCGCGGACAAGTTGCTGGAATTGACCATCGACCTCGATGGCATCACGCGCACCGTGTTCGCCGGCATCAAGGAAGCCTACAAACCAGAAGATCTCGAAGGACGGCTCACTGTGGTCGTGGCCAACCTCGCGCCACGCAAAATGAAGTTCGGCCTGTCCGAAGGCATGGTGCTCGCCGCGGGTCCCGGCAAGAAAGATTTGTGGATTCTCTCGCCGGATGAAGGCGCGCAACCCGGGATGCGGGTCAAGTGATACTTATGTTTCGGTGCACTGCCGGCATCCCGGCAGTGCACCGAAACAGGGCATAACCCTCGCTTCATTCCGGCGTCAGTATCAAAAATTCCATTCGGATTAGGCTTTTAGGTAATAACCAGTCCCCTGTCAGTACCGGGGTGCTGACTTACGTGGACGAAGGTCAAATCGGCAACTAAGCTTGAATTAGTTGTGGTTTGGGAAGGGAAAGCATGGAAAGCGGGGCGCAGATGATGCGCCCCGCTTTTATTTTGGCAAACAGAACATCAATAAAGAATTCATAAGGAGGTGCGGACAAGTTAACAATGAGGTGGAGTAAATGCGTAACCAGAAATTTCTTCCAGCGTTAATTTTTACCGTTGCAACCAGCGGCGGATTTTCAATCCACGACGTCCAGGCCTCCTCGGTTTCACCGTCCGAATGGTTCGTAAACGATCCGCTCAAAGTCCTGATGGTGGATGGCAAGGACCGCGATTCCCATGTCTCGATTCGAGCCTGGCTCGACACGCCGAAGCGGTCGGCGTTTGATTTCGGTTTCATCCGTAACGACAGCTTTCTCCCCATTACCGGCAAATCACGCAACAAGGGCGATTACACGTTCGCGGGCGGTTCCAGCGTCGATTTTGCGCTGCGCAACAAGGGAAGCGACAACCTGTTCGGCACCGCCGATGACTTGATCTATCGTCTCTCCGACAGTGCCGGCTACGCCTCGCAACATTATTTTGCGGCCATCGATCCCGCCAAGTCGCGCCATCCGGTGGTGACGGAGACCTACTACCGGATCTTGAGCCTGAACTGGGACTTGAATCTCGACGGCATCGCCGACGCGCACGCGCTGCTTAAAATCAGGGGCAGCCAATACGACGGCATGATGCCGGCTCCCACGGCGGTATCGCTCCCCGGTGCTTCCTGGCTGCTGGGTTCCGGTCTGGCGGTGCTGGGAGTCACGGCGCGGCGCCGGAAACGGCCCGCGTAAAGCAGGAGTTCCTGGTAGTCAGCGATTTCATTTTGCGGGGGGTGCCCATCATCCCCGGGTCAGTACACCCCGGTGATGAATTTTTTCACCGCCCGCGCGTAGTCCGCATACTCACTGTACTTCTCCCGCAACCAGATTTCCTCGTATGCCGCCTTGCGATCGAAGAAGAACGCGAGGCCCGGCGCATACAAAACACCGATCTCACACAGCCACCACAAGGCCCACCCCAGGCTTATCAACATCACTGCCGTATACATCGGGTGACGCATTAACCGGTAGGCGCCTTGCCGCTGCAGCGTGGCGTCGGCGAGCGGTTTGGGGAAAGGCGTGAGGGCTTTGCCCAGACTCGCAAACCCCCAGACGGCCAGCAGCACGCCCAGCAGGGTGACCGCCACACCTCCCATAGGCACCAAACCGGCAGGGGTAAAATGTCCGCGGCCATGTAGCACCGGAATCATGAACGCGAACAGCATCATCGGAACCTGGGCCAATACCCATATTCCACCACGGGACACGAATGAATTATTCTGCGGCATGCGGCTGAAGTTCCGGTTTGCCAGCGCACGGTAACGCTTGTTGCCTGAGGCGTAAAGCGCGGCCATACTCTCCGGCCATGTCCACACACGCCCGACAAGCCGCTTCCGCCGACCGGATCGACGCGTGGCTGCCGCAGACGCAATGCACGCAATGCGGTTACCCGCGCTGTCGTGACTATGCCGAGGCTGTCGTCACGGGCTCCGCCGGCATCAACCAGTGTCCGCCGGGCGGCGAGGTCACGATCGCCGCGCTCGCCAAGCTGCTGAATGTTCCGTCTGAACCATTGAATACACGCTTTGGCATTCACAAGCCGCGCGCCCGCGCCGTCATCGACGAAGCCGTCTGCATCGGCTGCCGCAAGTGTCTCGACGTCTGTCCGGTGGACGCCATCCTCGGCGCGCGCAAGCTGATGCATACCGTCATCGCGGACGAGTGCACCGGCTGCGAACTGTGCCTGCCGCCCTGCCCGGTGGATTGCATCGCGATGCAAGCGGTCGACGCCGCGTCCGATTCACAACCGTGGCCGGAGTACACGCGCGCGGAGGCGGATCGCTGGCGCGTGCGGACCGGGAATCGCCTGCGCCGCCGGGCGCGCCGCAAGCGCGCACGGCACGGGACGCCGCACTCCACCGAATCGGCGGCGCCGCTGCCGCCCGATCGCGAGCGGATCCGCGCCGAGATACGCGCCGCCGTGGAGCGAGTAAAGACGAAAAGAAAATTTAGACAGGATTAACAGGGCGAAGCGGGGCGGT
>JBBTKS010000087.1:0-2976 GCA_038058885.1 Pseudomonadota bacterium | reverse complement strand
AACCGCGGCGATTGCCTGAGCATCGCCGGCATCGCCAGAGAGCTCGCGGCGTTGACGGGCGCGAAAATAAAATCGCCGGTCATCAAACCGGCCGGCGCCGGACTTCGTCGTAAAATTTCCGTCAAACTCGATGCGTCACAGGACTGTCCGCGCTATGTCGGCCGCATCATCGGCGATATCAATCCATCCGCGGTCACGCCTATGTGGATGAAGGAAAAATTGCGCCGCGGCGGCATCCGCAGCATTCATCCCGTTGTCGATGTCACCAATTATGTGATGCTCGAGCTGGGGCAACCCATGCATGCCTTCGACCTCGATAAATTGCATGGCGCGATTCATGTGCGACATGCCGTGAAAAACGAATCGCTGCTTTTGCTCGATAGCAATACGATCAAAATCGAGCCAGGCAGTCTTCTGATCGCCGATGACCGGCAACCACTGGCGCTGGCCGGCATCATGGGCGGGCTTCACTCCGCCGTATCCAATACCACCCGGCATTTGTTTCTCGAAAGCGCCTGGTTTCGGCCGGAAACTATTTCAGTTCGCGCCCGTTCGCAGGGGCTGCAAACCGACTCGTCGCAGCGCTTCGAACGCGGCGTCGATCCAGACTTGCAAAAGCGTGCCATGGAACGCGCGACCTCGCTCCTGCAGAGCATCGTTGGCGGCAAGCCGGGGCCGGTCATTGAACAGACGGCGCGGCGGCACTTGCCGCGCGCCGTTTCAATCACCTTGCGCGTTGATCGCGTTGAACGCTTGCTGGGTATGCATGTACCGGCCGGAATTATCGAGAGCATCCTGAAACGTCTTGGCATGAAGCTGAAAAAGTCGGGGCCGAACTGGGTCGTTATGCCACCTTCCTATCGCTTTGATATCGCTCGTGAAGCGGATCTGATCGAAGAGATCGCCCGCATTCATGGTTACGACAAGCTCCCGACCCGGCATCCGCGTATTGAGATGTCCGCACGGCCGGTGGTGGAATCCGGCGTGTCCGAATCGCGCCTGCATGCCGCGCTGATAGATCGTGACTACCAGGAAGTCATCACCTACAGTTTTGTCGACCCCAAAATCCAAACCTTGGTAGACCCCGGCATTCCGCCGCTGGCGCTGGCCAACCCCATCAGCGCGGACATGGCGGTCATGCGCACTTCGCTATGGCCCGGTTTGCTCCAGACCATTCTGTATAACCAGAACCGCCAGCAGACACGGGTACGCTTGTTTGAGATCGGGCGCACTTTTCTGCCGCGCGACCATGACATAGTTCAGGAGCGCATGCTGGGCGGTGCCGTTTATGGCGCGGCGGTGGCTGAGCAATGGGGCACCGCCCGGCGCGAAGTCGATCTTTATGACGCCAAAGCCGATATTGAAGCTTTGTTCGCCCTGGCAGGCATGGACGGGGAGGTGCTATTCCGGCCTGGTATGCACCCAGCCCTGCATCCCGGACAGACAGCGGAAATTCACCACCGCGGACAACGGATTGGCCAGCTGGGTTTATTGCATCCCACGATTCAGGCCCGCCTTGAACTTTCCCAGCCGGTGGTGCTGTATGAACTCCGGCTGGCCTCTCTGGAGAGTAAAAGTGTCCCTATTTTCAAGGAATTTTCTAGATTTCCTTCGATCCGGCGGGATATTGCTATCATGCTGAATGAGGCCGTGCCAGCTCAAGCGGTGCTGGATTGTGTACAAAAAACCGCTGGAAGCTTGCTCGTAAACCTTGAGCTATTTGATGAGTATCGCGGGAAAGGCATTGATTCCGGAAGAAAAAGCTTGGCCCTGGGCTTGACCTTGCAGCACTCTTCGCGCACTCTTAATGAAGCGGATGTGGAGCAGGTGATGGCAGAGGTTATAACGACTCTGGGAACCGAGCTGGGAGCGCTACCACGTCAATAAGTCCTTGGGAACAAAGAAGAAGGGTATAGACATATGGCTTTGACCAAAGCAGATCTTGCGGAAAACCTGTTCAATGAGCTGGGTCTGAACAAGCGGGAAGCAAAGGAATTTGTCGAGTTTTTCTTCGAAAAAATTCGTACCGCCCTGGCCGAAGGGGAGCAGGTAAAGCTTTCCGGTTTCGGCAATTTTTCCCTGCGCCAGAAAAACCCCCGTCCGGGACGTAACCCCAAAACCGGCGAGGAGATCCCCATCACCGCCCGGCGGGTCGTCACCTTCCGCGCCAGTCACAAGCTCAAGGAGCGAGTCGAGCAGAATGCTCAGGCCAATCGCGAAAAGTTCAAAGCGCAGGCTGAACTAAATGCTTGACCCCGGCGAAAATCACGAACTTCCCACGATACCCGGAAAACGCTACTTCACCATCGGTGAAGTGAGCGAGTTGTGCGCGGTCAAACCGCATGTGCTGCGGTATTGGGAGCAGGAGTTCCCCCAACTCAAGCCAGTCAAGCGCCGCGGCAACCGTCGCTACTATCAGCGTCACGACGTGATTCTCATCCGTCAGATTCGCAGCCTGCTGTACGTCGAAGGATTCACCATCAGCGGCGCGCGCAACAAACTCGATTTGGACAACCCTGAACCCATGGACGCCAGTCGTCAGCAGACCGTCAAGACGCTCATCAGCGAGCTCGAAGGCGTCCTGGACATGCTTAAAAAGCTCTAAATTAGCCTTGCCTCACGTTTATTCTCCGGTATGATGGCGGCCGCATATCTGCGGTACATCATGCGGGACCCTTCCACGCAAACATACAAACGGGGCGTAGCGCAGCCTGGTAGCGCACCACCTTGGGGTGGTGGTGGTCGGAGGTTCAAATCCTCTCGCCCCGACCAACATCCTTGTCGGGGCGTTCGGATTCCCGGCCCGTCGTCATCCATGACTCCGGGCGTTCGACGCTTACGCGTCGAACCCTCTCGCCCCGACCAATCTGGTTATTCGTGCTCTCCGTTCCTGGTACCTGGTTTTGTGTCGCCTTCGGCGACGCATACTTGTGGGTGGCTGACCCACGGCAGGTTCCTTTTCTTTGCTCGTGCAAA
>JBBTKS010000086.1:0-5119 GCA_038058885.1 Pseudomonadota bacterium | reverse complement strand
AAGATACCGGGCCCGTATTTTTTGCCCGAAAAGATCGCGAGCATCCGAGGATAGCCTTGTCAGCCGCTGAAAAAACCAATCTGCTCAATCTGGATCGTCAGGCGATGCAGGACTTTTTCGCCGCGCACGGCGATAAGCCGTTCCGCGCCACGCAGGTGATTCAATGGATTCACCAGTACGGCGTGGACGATTTCGACGCCATGACCAACCTGAGCAAGGAATTGCGCGCGCGCCTGAAGGATGTCGCCGAAATCCGCGTGCCGGAAATCGCGCAGGACCAGGTCGCGGCCGATGGCACGCGCAAGTGGCTGCTGCGGTTAGGCGACGGAAATGCCATTGAGACCGTGTTTATTCCCGAAGAGGACAGAGGCACGCTGTGTGTATCCTCGCAAGTGGGTTGCACGCTGAATTGTTCGTTCTGTTCCACCGGACATCAGGGGTTCAACCGCAGCCTCACCGTCGCCGAGATCATTTCACAGCTGCTCGTCGCCAACCGCGCCCTGGGCCGGGATCCGAAGGGCGAGCGCATCATCACCAATGTCGTGCTCATGGGCATGGGCGAGCCCTTGCTCAATTTCGACAACGTCGTTCCGGCCATGCGGCTGATGCTCGATGATTACGCTTACGGCCTGTCGCGCCGACGCGTGACATTGTCCACGGCCGGCGTGATACCCATGATGGATCGCCTGCGCGAGGAATGCCCGGTGAGCCTGGCGGTATCGCTGCACGCCCCCAACGACGCGTTGCGTGACCAGTTGGTGCCGCTGAATAAAAAATACCCGATACGGGAATTGCTCGAGGCCTGCCGTAGTTACTGCGCCGATTCGCCGCGCAGCCGCGTGACGTTCGAATACGTGATGCTGGATGGCGTGAATGACGGCGTTGAGCACGCACATGAACTTGTCCGGATTCTGCGCGACGTGCCGTCCAAGGTGAACCTCATTCCGTTCAATCCTTTTCCGCAGACTCATTACCGGCGTTCCCCGAAACCTGTCATCGACCGGTTTCGCGATGTGCTGATCGCGGCGGGACTCACCACGATCACCCGCAAAACACGCGGCGACGACATCGACGCGGCTTGCGGCCAGCTGGCCGGACAGGTGCAGGACCGCACGCGCCGCCGCCAGCGCCTTACGGCAAAGGCAGGTCAGGCATGAATCATTGTTTTATCAACAGCGTGATTATCCTGCTGATCGTGGCCGTGGCGGGTTGCGCCTCCTCCACGGAACGTGAGGCAGATGTGGAAAAAAAGAACAAACGGGCCGAAACCCACGTGATGCTTGGCGCCAGCTACCTGCAGCGCGGTCAGCTGAGCGTGGCCAAGGAAGAACTGGAAAAAGCCCTGAGTGATATGCCGGATAACTCGCAGGCCAACAACATCATGGCCGTGCTGCAATGGCGGTTGAACAAATACGACGAGGCGGATCGTCTTTTTCGCAAGGCGCTTGACAAGGATGCCGGCAATTCTTCGGCGCACCACAACTACGGCGCGTTTCTCTGCGATCGCGGCAAGCTCGACGCCGGCGTCCGGCATTTTGATATGGCGGCCGCCGATGCTCTTTATACTTACATGGCCGAGGTCAACCTGAACGCCGGCCTCTGTTTGATGAAGAAACCCGCACCGGCCGCGGCCGAAAAATACTTCCGGGAAGCGTTGCGCATCAATCCCAAGCTCCCCAGCGCGCTTTACCAGATGGCCAGGCTCAGTGCGAATTCGGGGCAGCGACTGTCCGCGCGCGGATTCATCGAGCGTTATTTCCAGTCCGCGGAAGATACGCCCGAGAGCCTGCTACTGGCCGTCAAAATCGAGCGCGCGCTCGGCAACAAGAATGCCGAGGCAAGTTATGCATTGCGGCTGCGCGGCAAATTCCCCACGTCGCCCGAGGCCGGGCAATTGCACGTGGCGCCGGCGCCCAAGAAGAAGTAGGCCATGGAAAACACAAAACCGGAATCACCCGCCACCGCCGCGCCCCGATCCGGTCCGGGACGCCTGTTGCACGAGGCGCGTCTGGACTTGCGTCTGGCGCCGGAAGACGTGGCGCAGATACTGCACCTGTCTTCCAAACAGATCGTCGCGCTCGAGCAGGATGACTACAAAAATCTGCCGGGGCCGACCTATGTCCGCGGCTATTTGCGCAGCTATGCGCAGTTGCTCGGATTGTCACCGGAAGTGGTGCTCGAGTCCTACAGCAGTCTCACCATTCCCTCCAGGCCGATATCGTTGCCGCAGTCGGCTCCGCCGCCGCAAATCACGAGTAGCGATAGCTTGATCAAGGCGGCGACCCTCGGTGTGGCGGCGATCGTGCTGGGTCTGGTTTACTTGTGGTGGCGCAGTGATGATGCAGCCCCGACAGCGCCAAGTCAGCCACCCGCCGTGGCAAGTCAGACTCCGGTGACCGAGCCGCCGGCACCGCCACGCCCATCGGAAAACGTGTCGGTGCCGTCTACCGCTGGAACGTCAGTGGTAACGAATTCGGCGACATACCCCGCTGTAAACGATGCGGCATGGCAATCTGTGTCCAGTAATGCCGTGCGGACACCGAACATCACGACGCCTGCGGCGCCGGTTCCTGCCACGAAGGCGCCGCCCTCCAACGGGCAAGTTACGGTTTCCGGAATGATTATCAATGTGACGCCGACCGAACCGCTCAAGCAGGCCAGCCCGGCTGCGCCGCCACGCATTGACCGCGCTTTAGAGCGCACGCGACGAGCAGCGGACATGCCAGCGGGCGTGCTGCGTTCGCGGATGGTGCTGCGCGCCACACAGGAGTCGTGGGTCGATGTTCGCGATGCCCGCGACAACAAACTCCTGTACGAAAACGTACCGGCCGGCCGCAGCATCGCCATCGAGGGGGTAGCGCCGTTCAGCGTGTTTCTGGGCAATGCCGAGGGCGTCAGGGTAGAATTCAACGGACGGAATTTTGACATCAGCCGCTACAAGCGTGGGCAGGTCGCACGCTTTACGCTCGGCGATGAGAAGGCGGTGAACAACTGATGTTCAGCGAGAACCCCATCCAGCGTCGCAAGAGCCGCCGCATCATGGTCGGACGCGTGGCGGTCGGTGGCGATGCACCGGTCAGCGTGCAGAGCATGACCAACACCGAGACCACGGACGTAGCGGCGACCGTGGCCCAGATCATCGCGCTCGAAAACGCCGGCGCCGACATCGTGCGCGTGTCCATTCCGACCCTGGAAGCGGCCGAGGCTTTCGGCAGGATCAAGCAACAGGTTTCCGTTCCTCTGGTGACGGACATTCACTTCGATTACAAGATTGCGCTGCGCGTGGCCGAACTGGGCGCCGATTGTCTGCGTATCAATCCGGGCAATATCGGGCGCGAAGACCGCGTGCGCGCCGTGGTGGACGCGGCGCGTGACCGCGGCATTCCGATACGCATTGGCGTCAATGCCGGGTCGCTGGAAAAGGATTTGCAGAAAAAATACGGCGAACCCACGTCCGACGCGCTGGTGGAATCCGCGCAGCGTCACATCGATATGCTCGACAAGTTCGATTTCCATAATTTCAAGGTCAGCGTCAAGGCCTCGGACGTTTTCATGGCCGTGGACGCGTATCGCAAACTCGCCGCGCTGATCGAACAACCGCTGCATCTGGGCATCACCGAGGCGGGTGCTTTCCGCTCCGGCGCGGTGAAGTCGGCGATTGGATTGGGCATGCTGCTGGCCGAAGGAATCGGCGACACTATCCGCGTGTCGCTCGCGGCCGATCCGGTGGAAGAGGTTCGCGTCGGCTGGGACATCCTCAAGGCACTGCATGTCCGCAGCAAGGGCATCAACCTCATCGCCTGTCCTTCCTGTTCGCGGCAGGAATTCAACGTGATCGCCACGGTGAATGCCCTGGAGCAGCGTCTCGAAGACATCAAGGAGCCGCTCGACGTGGCCGTCATCGGCTGTTGCGTGAACGGTCCGGGCGAAGCCAAGGCGGCGCAAGTCGGCCTGGCGGGCGGTGATCCGAGCCTGCTCTACATCAACGGCAAGCCCGATCACAAGATCGGCAACGACCAACTCGTAGAAGAAATCGAGCGCGCGATCCGAGCCGAAGTACAGCGACGCCGACAACCGGGTGACAAGCCGGCGGACAAGAAGGTCTTCCCCATCAAGCTGACCGGGTGAGGGCATTCCATTGAGCAAGGCCATACAGGCCGTACGGGGCATGAATGACCTGTTGCCGGACGCCGTGGAGCGCTGGCAGCGGATCGAGGCCAGCGCGCGCGAAGTGCTGCATGCCTATGGCTACCGTGAAATCCGTTTGCCGATTCTGGAAAAATCCGAACTTTTCGCGCGCTCCATCGGCAGCCTGACCGACATCGTCGAGAAGGAAATGTACAGTTTCGAGGATCGCAGCGGCGAGAATCTCACCCTGCGTCCCGAAGGCACGGCCGGTTGCGTCCGCGCCGGCATCGAGAACGGTTTCCTGCACAATCAGATCCAGCGCCTGTGGTATGCCGGCCCCATGTTCCGCCACGAGCGCCCCCAGAAAGGCCGTTACCGCCAATTCCACCAGATCGGCGTCGAGGCCTTCGGCATCGAAAGCGCCGATCTGGACGCCGAACTCATCATGATGTGCGCGCGTTTGTGGCGGACCCTGGGTCTCGACGGACTGACCTTGCAGCTCAATTCGCTCGGCACACTCGAGTCACGCGCCGTTTACCGGCGCGAACTGTTGCGTTACCTCGAGACGCAACGTGACCGGCTCGATGAAGACAGCCTGCGACGACTGGATAAAAATCCGCTGCGCATCCTCGACAGCAAGAATCCCGACATGCAGAAAGTGATCGCGGCGGCCCCGAGTCTTTACGACCATCTCGACGATGCGTCGCGCGGGCATTTTGCGCGTCTCGGCGAATACCTGCGTCAGGCGGGCATTTCTTTCACCGTGAATCCGCGTCTGGTGCGCGGGCTCGACTACTACACCCGCACTGTGTTCGAATGGACGACCGAACGGCTCGGCGCGCAATCCACGGTTTGCGCCGGTGGACGGTATGACGGGCTGGTCGAACAACTCGGAGGCAAAGCGGCCCCGGCGGCGGGTTTCGCCATCGGCATGGAGCGCCTTGCCGAACTGATGGCACAACAGGCTCACCGATACCCCGAGGTTCAGCCG
>JBBTKS010000085.1:0-1408 GCA_038058885.1 Pseudomonadota bacterium | reverse complement strand
TTATGCCAGTCCGTCACCTGCTGGTAGCAGTGCGCGGCGTTAAGCAGCCGGGATTCATTGAAATACTGCCCGATCAGCTGCAATCCCACCGGCAGGCCGTCGGGGGCAAACCCGGCGGGGATGGACATGCCCGGCAGGCCGGCGAGATTCACGGAAATGGTGTAAATGTCGCTCAAGTACATGGCCACGGGGTCGTCGCTTTTTTCGCCGATCTTGAACGCGGTCGTGGGGGTGGTGGGGCCCATGATGACGTCGCAGGACTCGAAGGCCTGGCGGAAATCCTCGGCGATCAGGCGGCGCAGCTTCTGCGCCTTCAGGTAATAGGCATCGTAATAGCCGGCCGAGAGCGCATAGGTTCCGATCATGATGCGGCGCTTCACCTCGGCGCCGAAACCCTCGGCGCGGGTTTTGCAATACATGTCGAGCAGATCGGTGTAATCCTTGGCGCGATAGCCGTAGCGCGCGCCGTCGAAGCGCGACAGGTTCGACGACGCCTCGGCCGGGGCCAGCACGTAATAGCAGGGGATCGCCAGCTGGCTGTTAGGAAGGCTTATTTCCACCACCTGCGCGCCGAGTTTTTTGTATTCGGCGATGGCGGTCTCGATCACCTTCGCCACTTCGGAACTCAGGCCCTTGCTGAAGTATTCCTTCGGCAACCCGATGCGCAGTCCCTTGATATCGTTATTGAGCGATTTCGTGTAATCCGGGACCGGCTCGTCCACCGAGGTCGAATCGCGCGGATCGAAACCGGCCATGACATTCAGCATCAGCGCCGCGTCCTCGGCGGTGCGCGCCATCGGCCCGCCCTGGTCAAGGCTGGAGGCAAACGCAATCATGCCGTAGCGCGACACGCGCCCGTAACTGGGCTTGAGCCCGGTCAGGTTGGTCAGCGACGCCGGCTGGCGGATGGAACCGCCGGTATCGGTGCCGGTCGCGGCCGGCGCCAGGCGCGCGGCCACCGCCGCGGCCGAACCGCCCGAGCTGCCGCCGGGGACGGCGGCGGTGTTCCACGGGTTCTTCACGACACCATAATAGGAAGTCTCGTTCGACGAACCCATGGCGAATTCGTCCATGTTGGTCTTGCCGAGACACACGGCGCCGGCGTTATTGAATTTTTCGATGGTCGTCGCGTCGTAGGGGGCGACAAAGTTGGACAGAATCTTCGAACCGCAGGTGGTAAGCCAGCCGTCGGCGCAGAAGATGTCTTTCTGGGCGATGGGGATGCCGGTCAGCGCGCCGGCCTCGCCCTTCGCGATCCGGGCGTCGGCGGCCCGGGCCTGGGCGAGCGAGCGCTCCGGCTCCACCGTAATAAAGGCGTTCAGGTCCTTATACTTATTAATGCGCTCTAGAAAGGCGCGCGTCAGCTCAACGCTCGAGATTTCCTTCCGGCGCAGGGCGGCAGATAGAG
>JBBTKS010000084.1:0-9289 GCA_038058885.1 Pseudomonadota bacterium | reverse complement strand
CTAGGCAGACCGCAAGCACGCCGAAAAGGCGGTAGCCATCGGGCCTGATGTCATGCGTCACCTTGAAAAGGCGGTCATGCTGCAGGTGCTGGACACGCAGTGGAAGGATCATCTCGCGGCCATGGATTATCTGCGCCAGGGCATTCACCTGCGCGGTTATGCCCAGAAGAATCCGAAGGAGGAGTACAAGCGCGAGTCATTCGTGCTTTTCTCCGACATGCTGGGCCGCATCCGGCATGACGTGATCAATCTTCTGGCTCACGTTCAGGTGCAGGCGCCGCAGGATGTCGAGGCGCTGGAAAGCCAGAATCGCCAGCCCCAGGATATGCATTTCGTCCACCCCTCGCTCGATACGGGTGGACAGCCGGAAGCGGGCGATGACGCCGCCGGCGCGGCCGCCGCGCAGAAGCCGATGACGCGCCGTCAACCCAAAGTCGGGCGCAACGAGCCTTGTCCCTGCGGTTCCGGGAAGAAGTACAAGCATTGCCATGGGAAACTGGCGTGAGGAGTGAGGTGTAAGGCGTGATGAGTAACAGCAGCTTCCACGGTGTGGTTTTAGGTTCTACTCCTAACCCCTTACTCTTTACCCCTCACTTTCCAGAGCATTTACTATGCCAGTAGGGTTGTCAGGTTTACCCACCCTGCATCCGGTACCGGGCGTTCGCCTCGGAACCACCGCTGCCGGCATCCGCAAGAAAGACCGGCGCGATCTGGTGCTGATCGAGTGCGCACCGGGCACGCATGCCGCCGCCGTGTTTACCAAGAACCGCTTCTGTGCCGCGCCGGTTATCGTGGCGCGCGAGCATCTGGCCAAAGCTGTTCCGCGCGCGCTGCTCATCAATACCGGCTTCGCCAACGCCGGTACCGGCGAACCGGGTCTCGAGGATGCGCGCGCTTGCTGCGCAGCCCTGGCCAGGCAGATTGGCTGTCGCGCCGAAGAAATCCTGCCTTTTTCCACGGGCGTCATCGGCGAGCGTTTTCCGCGGGAACGGATCATTGCCGCGCTTCCGGCCTGCCAGGCCGCTCTCAATGAAAAAGGCTGGGCGGAAGCGGCGCACGGCATCATGACCACCGACACCGTGCCCAAGGGGTGTTCACGCCAGACCCGCCTCGGTTCGCACACGGCGACAGTGACCGGCATCGCCAAGGGTGCCGGCATGATCCGGCCTGACATGGCGACCCTGTTGGCATTTGTCGCCACCGATGCCGCCGTGACCCCGGCAGTCCTCCAGGCCTGTGTTTCCGCCGCGGCCAATGAGTCATTCAATCGCATTACCGTGGACGGCGATACTTCCACCAACGATGCCTGCGTGCTGCTGGCGACCGGCGCCGCGGGGAATCCCTTGATCGATCGTGTGGAAGGCGAGGCCCATGCGGCCCTTCTGCACACCGTCACGGAGGTGTTCACGGAGCTGGCGCAGGCTGTCGTGCGCGACGCGGAGGGCGCAACCAAATTCATCACAATCGAGGTACGTGGTGGGCGCAGCGAATCCGACTGCCTCGAGGTGGCCTACACTATCGCTCATTCGCCGCTGGTGAAGACGGCATTTTTTGCCAGCGACCCCAACTGGGGCCGTATCCTGGCGGCCATCGGGCGTGCGCCGATTACACAACTCGATGTCAGCAAGGTGGCGATACATCTCAACGAGGTGCGTGTCGTTCGTAACGGCGCCCTCGATGCCGATTACACCGAGGCCAAGGGGCTCGCCGTCATGCGGCTTCCGGAAATCCGTATCGGAGTGGACCTGGGCGCTGGATATGCCTCGGCACGCGTCTGGACATCGGATCTCTCGCACGATTATGTCCGAATCAACGCCGAGTACCGGAGCTAGTTCGCCGCTGCGCGTCGCGGTCGGCATTCTGACGCAAGGCGGCAAGGTATTCATCACCCGGCGGTTTCCCGGCAGTCATCAGGGTGGCAAGTGGGAATTCCCCGGCGGCAAGATTGAACCGGGTGAAAATACGCTGTCGGCTTTGAAGCGCGAACTCAGGGAAGAGCTGGGCGTCGATGTGCAAGACGCTCGCGCCTGGATGCAGGTTCGGCATGCTTACCCTGACCGGGATGTACTGCTCGATGTCTGGCGTATTTCCCGCTACCAGGGCACACCGCACGGGCGCGAAGGCCAGGAGGCGAAATGGCTAGCCTGCGCCGAGCTTCCGCAACTGGAATTTCCCGAAGCCGACCGGCCGATCCTGCGCCGGCTCTGGCTGCCACCGCTTTATCTCATCAGCGATTCACGGCGCTTCGGGAAGGACGGATTTCTTGCGCCGCTGGAGCGCGCGTTGAAGGCGGGAGCACGGCTGTTGCAGCTGCGCGAGCCGCACATGCCGCCCGATGAATTCGAGGATTATGCCAGGCTGATCGCCGGTCTGTGCCATCGCCATGGCGCTCAATTGCTGCTCAATGCCGAACCGGAATCGGTGTCGCGCTGCGATGCCGACGGGGTGCATCTGAACAGCAAGCGTCTGGCGCAGTATTCATCTCGTCCTCTCGATGATCATTTCTGGGTCGCGGCTTCCTGCCACAACGCGGAGGAACTGCGTCAGGCGGAGCGCTTGGGGGCGGATTTCGCGGTGTTATCGCCGGTGGCGCCGACCTCCTCGCATCCCGGCGCGGCACCGCTCGGGTGGGAGGCCTTTTCCCGATTGTGCGCGGGCGTGAACCTGCCGGTGTATGCCCTGGGAGGCATGCGCGCGCAGGATCTCGCGCGGGCGCGTCAGGCGGGTGCCCAGGGACTGGCGATGGTCAGCCAGATCTGGGGTGCGAATTCGATCGAGCAGGCCGTTACCGCTCTCGCCTAGAACTAGTTTTTCCTTGTGGTTGCCGCCAGAGAGAGATACCACTGGTGCAGACGCTCAACTTCTTTTTCAAGATGTTTGCGATCGCCATTGTTGTCGATCACGTCATTTGCCTTTTGCAGACGTTGCGCGCGACTTACCTGGGCGGCCATGATTTTACGGATCTCCGGCTCGGTCAATCCGCTGCGCGCGGCCGTGCGCTGAATCTGTGCGCCTTCCGAGGCGTCCACCACCAGAACCCGATCCACGAGATCGATGAACCCGGACTCGATCAGCAGCGGTACCACGAGAATGCAGTAGGGTGCGTGAAGTAGATCCAGTTTTTCGCGGACCACTTCGCGGATGCGAGGGTGCAGGATCGCCTCAAGCTGCAGACGTTCGCCGGCGTTCTCGAATACGCGTTCGCGCAATTTATTCCGGTCTATTCTGCGGGTGGCATCCAGAATATCCTGCCCGAAGACGCGGACGATCTCGTCGCATACCGGTTGCCCGGGTTCGGTCAGGCGATGCGCGATTTCGTCGGTGTCGATGACCGGTACGCCACGCGTGGTCAGGAGCGCCGCCACCGTGGATTTTCCGCTGCCAATGCCACCGGTAAGGCCAAT
Organism: Pseudomonadota bacterium; assembly: GCA_038058885.1. Lineage (GTDB taxonomy): Bacteria > Pseudomonadota > Gammaproteobacteria > Acidiferrobacterales > Sulfurifustaceae > Sulfuricaulis. The sequence goes on along the minus strand of JBBTKS010000084.1, from coordinate 5,885 downwards.
CCGCAGCATGGGACTGGTGCTCAAACGGCAATCCGTGCAAATTGCAGATAGAGGCGGGTCAGGGGCTCACCCCATAGGAGAGCAATCCAGCCGGCGGCGCACAAAAACGGACCAAAAGGAATCGGCATGCGGCGGTCATGGCCGAAAAACACGATGAAGCTGATTCCCGCCACAGCGCCCACCAGCGAGGCCATCAGAATGATCAGGGGCAGACTCTGCCATCCCAGCCAGGCACCCAGAACAGCAAGGAGCTTGAAGTCGCCATAACCCATGCCCTCCTTGCCCGTCGTCAATTTGAAAAGTTGATACACCAGCCAGAGGGAGACGTAACCGGCAGCGGCGCCAATGACTGCCGAAGACAAGGGCACGAAGACGGCGAAGATATTGAGCAGCAGCCCCGCCCACAGTAGCGGCAAGGTGAGATCATCGGGCAGAAGTTGCCGGTCAACGTCAATGAAGCTGAGTGCAATCAGGCCCCAGGTGAGGGCCAGGCCGGCCAGCGCTGCTAGACTAAAACCGAATTGCCACGCCACCAGTACCGAGAGGGAGCCGGTCAGAAATTCGACGAGAGGGTAGCGCCAGGAGATGGGCTTGTGGCAGGCGGAGCATTTTCCCCGCAGCCAGAGAAAGCTCAGAACGGGGATGTTTTCCATCGCCGTGATCGCATGTCCGCAGTGCGGACAGCGTGAACGGGGCATGATGAGATCAAAACGTTCAGGCGCATCGCTTTGCGGCTGGTTCGGATTGAGAAGTTCACGACACTGGTTTTGCCAGCTGCGCTCGAGCATGACAGGCAGTCGATGGACGACGACGTTCAGGAAGCTGCCGATGGCCAGACCGAACAGGCCGGCCATCCAGGGAAAAGCCGCGGGGTAGTCGGCGAAAAAAGCGGACAGGTCGTTCATCGGGCGGCATTATGCCCGAAAGCCAGCAAGCAGCGGTACCTTCGACCGGGATTAAACAGTGGCCGCAAGCTTGAAGATCGGCAGGTACATGGCGACAACCAGACCGCCGATAACGATGCCCAGGAATGCCATGATGATCGGTTCGAGCAGGCTGGACAGCCCGGCCACGGCATCGTCTACTTCCGCTTCATAAAAATCGGCAACCTTGCTGAGCATCTTGTCGAGTTCGCCGGATTCCTCGCCGATGGCGACCATTTGCACCACCATGTTGGGGAATAGCCCCGTGGCGTTCATTGACGATTGCAACTGCATGCCGGTGCTCACGTCGGCCTTGATGGCCATGGTGCCGTCATAATAGACGCGGTTCCCCGACGCACCGGCGACCGAATCGAGCGCCTCGACGAGTGGCACGCCGGCGGCGAACATGGTTGCCAGCGTGCGTGAGAAGCGGGCGATGGTGGCCTTCTTGACGATATCGCCGATCACCGGAAATTTCAGTAAGGCGCGGTCGAGGCTGTGCTGCATTTTTATCGAACGTTTGTAGGAGTAGCTAAGGAATACCACGGTGCCGACGATTGAACCGATAATGGCCCACCACCAATCCTGGAACGCTTTGGAAAGATCGATGACCATCTTGGTCATGGCCGGCAGGTCGGCGCCGAATCCGGCAAACAGGCTCTCGAATTGCGGGATAACGAATACCAGCAATACGGCGGTAATGATAAATGCGACGACGAGGACAGCCGTCGGGTAGAACAGCGCCGATTTGATCTTCCCCTTGATGGCTTCGATCTTTTCCTTATAGGTGGCGACCTTATCAAGGATGCCGTCCAGGATACCCGCCTGTTCACCCGCCTGCACCAGGTTGCAGTACAAGGCGTCGAAGTAAAGCGGAAACTTGCCAAGCGCCTGGGTCAGCTGGGTACCCGACTCCACGTCTTGTTTGATGGACAGGATAATTTCCTGCATCGCAGGATTTTCATGCCCCTTGCCGACGATGTCGAAGGACTGGGCCATAGGGATACCCGACGTCAGCATGGTGGCCAGCTGGCGGGTGAATACAGCAATATCCTTGGTCTTGATCTTCTTTTTAAACTTGAAGGCAACCTTACGCTGTTTGGCCACCTTGACGGGATTGACGCCCTGGCGACGAAGCGTGGCGTTCACATAGGCGATACTGGCCGCCTCCATGATGCCTTTGACTTTCTTTCCCTGTTTATCGATGCCTTCCCAGAGGAAAGCATCAAATTTTGGTTTCTTGATCGCCGCTTCTGCCATAATTTTACTCGTTGGTTGCCCGTTCGACTTCATCCAGCGTGGTAACGCCGTCCTTGACCTTTTTCAGACCCGAGCGGCGCAAATCGGGAACACCTTCTTTCTCCGCCTGCTTCTGGATGTCCAGCTGATTGCCGCCGCGCATGATGATCTCGCCGATGGCGGGAGTTACCGGCATGACTTGATAGATACCCACGCGCCCCTTATAACCGCCATTGCAGGCATCGCAGCCGACGGCGCCGTAAATTACCAGGCCATTCAGATCTTCTTCTCTGAACCCGGCCTTGAGCAGGGCATGCTTGGGAATATCAATCGGTTTTTTGCAATGCGGGCACAGACGTCGCGCCAGGCGTTGGGCCATGATCAGGTTGACGGCCGAGGCGATGTTAAACGGCGGCACGCCCATATTGGCGAGACGAGTAAGGGTTGATGGCGCATCGTTCGTATGCAGGGTGGAAAGCACCATGTGACCCGTCTGCGCCGCCTTGATGGCGATTTCGGCCGTCTCGAGGTCGCGGATTTCGCCGACCATGATGATATCCGGATCCTGGCGCAGGAAAGCGCGTAATGCCGAGGCAAAGTTTAGCCCCGCCTTTTCATTGATATTGACCTGATTGATGCCCGCCAGATTGATTTCCACCGGGTCTTCCGCGGTGGAAATATTGTTATCCGGTGTGTTGAGAATGTTCAGCCCGGTATAAAGTGTAACGGTTTTACCGCTACCCGTCGGACCGGTGACGAGCACCATGCCGTACGGACGATTAATGGCTTCAATAAAAAGTTGTTTCTGGAAATCTTCAAACCCGAGTTTTTCCACGCCCAGTGTGGCGGAAGTCGGATCAAGAATACGCATAACGATCTTCTCGCCCCACAGGGTCGGCAGTGTGCTGACGCGAAAGTCGATCGCGCGATTCTTCGAGATACGCATCTTCATGCGGCCGTCCTGGGGAATGCGACGCTCGGCGATATCGAGCCTGGAAAGAATCTTCAGTCGCGCGGCAATACGCGCGGACATTGCCAGCGGAGGATTGGCGATCTCAGTCAGCATGCCGTCCTGGCGATAACGCACGCGATAGGTTTTTTCGTACGGTTCGATATGAATATCCGAGGCGCCGCGGTTGATGGCATCCATCAGCACTTTGTTGACGAACTTGACGACCGGGGCATCGTTAATGCCTTCCTCACCGCCGGTGCTTCCACCTTCCTTGTCTTCCTCGCCGGCAATGATCTCGAGATTTTCCAGGCTGTCATCACCCGCCAGATCGGCAAGGCTGGTGTCCTGAGCATCCAGGGACTTCTCGATGATGACGGCAAGCTTGGCTTCCTCGACCAGAATCGGCTCGGTGCCCAGGCCTGTATGAAACTTGATTTCATCCAGCGCCTGAAGATTCGTGGGGTCGGAGACGGCGACGAAAAGTCTTGTCCCGCGTTTGAATAACGGCAGAACGCGATGTCGGCGGATGATCTTTTCATCCACCAGCTTGATCGGCGCCATCTCCAGGTCGAGCGAATTGATTTCGAACAGTGGAATGCCGAAATCTTCAGACGCCACCTTGGCGATGGTGATGCTGTCGAGTTTCTTGCTCTCGACCAGTTGCGTGACGAAGGAGGTTTTCTTGCTGAGCGCCTCAGCCTGAATGCGCTCGGCGTCCGTCGGGCTCAGGAGGTTGTCGCGCACCAGCCTCAGCGCCAGGCCACTCAGATTCGTCGCTGTGCTTGCGGTTGCCATGATGTGGAAATCTAGGTAAGCGTCACTGCTTTTGCGCCGGGTCAATCAAATATAGTTTAGATATACTGCTGCGCCAAATCATTTTTCCTCCTGGTTCCCTGCGCTTTTCGGAAAATTCGCATTCAAATTCCTGCGCGGGAACGATGCGGTCTCAATTTTTTACCGAGCTTTCGTGCTGCCTGTCCTCGCGAATTCTTTGCCGGGGTAATGGCGTCTGGAATGTGGCCAGCACGGTAAATGGTCTGTGCGAGACGCCTGAATCTAAAGAATAGCTACATTCCACCCAATCTCCATTGAATTGGCCAGCTGGGAAAGTCCGCTGTTGACAAGGGTTTTTTACTAATTTAGAATTGTTCTAAATCGAATCGATTCGATTGAAATCACTTTTAGATTCATAATGTTATCAATAACCGCCTGACAACGAGGAGTCAACCATGTCAAAACTCAAAGGAAGCAAGACCGAAAACAACCTTAAGGCCGCCTTCGCCGGTGAATCCCAGGCCAACCGCCGCTATCTGTATTTCGCTGCCAAGGCCGACGTAGAGGGCTACAACGATGTGTCCGCCGTATTCCGCTCTACCGCCGAAGGTGAGACCGGCCACGCCCACGGACACCTCGAGTATCTCGAGCAATGCGGCGATCCGGCCACCGGTCTCCCGATCGGCGTCACTTCTGACAACCTGAAGGCTGCCATTGCCGGTGAGACCCATGAGTACACCGATATGTATCCGGGCATGGCCAAGGCCGCGCGCGATGAGGGCTTCGCCGAAATCGCCGACTGGTTCGAGACGCTGGCCAAAGCTGAGCGCTCGCACGCCAACCGGTTCCAGAAGGCTCTGGACACCCTCGGCAAGTAAGTCGCAGCCATGAGCGACGGGCGGGCCACCCGACCCGTCGCTTCATTCTTCCCGGCCGCGTTTGATGGCGGTCAAAGCCCGCCGCAGCCGTAAAAAGAGAAGATATCCTGAATTTATCGTCATGCAGATTCGACCATGAGCCAACCGACTGAAGGCCAACGCGAAGGCAGTCTCAAGGCGCCGACGCGCCATCCGCTTGACTGGAAGAAGCCCGGGTTTTACGACGAAGATGCGCTGATGAAAGAGCTCGAGCGCGTCTTCGACATCTGCCACGGCTGCCGCCGTTGCGTCAGTTTGTGTCAGGCTTTTCCCACGCTGTTCGATCTGGTGGACAACTCGTCCACGATGGAAGTCGATGGGGTCAAGAAGGAAGATTACTGGCAGGTCGTCGATCATTGTTATCTCTGCGATCTGTGTTTCATGACCAAGTGCCCGTACGTCCCGCCGCATGAATGGAATGTGGATTTCCCGCACCTTTTGCTGCGCGCCAAGGCGGTGAAGTTTAAAAAAGGTGACGTGAAGAAACGTGACAGGCTGCTCACGAACACCGACTTGGTCGGCAGACTCGCCGGCATTCCGGTGGTGGTGCAGGCGGTGAACGCCGCGAACAAATCCGGTGTCTTGCGCAAGGCCCTGGATAAAACGCTGGGCGTGCATCCCAAGGCTCTGCTCCCTGAATATCACAGCAAGACCCTGCGCAAGCGTGCCAAATACCAGAAGAGCAATGGCATTGCCGCCACCCCGGCCGGCCGCACGCGCGGCCATGTCGCGCTGTTTGCCACCTGCTACGGCAACTATAACGAGCCGCATATCGGCGAAGACCTGATTGCCGTCTTCGAACATAACGACATTCCGGTGACGCTCGCCGAGAAGGAGAAATGCTGCGGCATGCCCAAGCTCGAGCTGGGTGATCTCGAGGCCGTGGCGCGCGCCAAGGAAGCGAATATTCCGGTGCTGGCGAAGCTCGTGGACGAAGGTTGGGACATCGTCGCGCCGGTACCGTCCTGCGTGCTCATGTTCAAGCAGGAGCTGCCGCTCATGTTTCCCGACGATCCCGATGTCGCAAAGGTCAAGCGGGCGATCTTAGACCCCTTCGAATACCTCATGTTGCGCCACAAG
>JBBTKS010000083.1:0-6844 GCA_038058885.1 Pseudomonadota bacterium | reverse complement strand
AAAATGAGCCGAGTCACCAAAGCAGTCTTCCCCGTCGCCGGTCTGGGCACCCGTTTCTTGCCGGTTACCAAAGCGAGCCCCAAGGAAATGCTGCCGATCGTCGACAAGCCGCTTATCCAGTACGCCGCGGAAGAGGCGATCGCGGCGGGCATTGACGAACTGATTTTCGTGACCGGACGCAACAAGCGCTCCATCGAGGACCACTTCGACAAGGCCTACGAGCTTGAGGCGGAACTCAAAGCCGACGGAAAAAAAGATTTGCTGGACCTGGTGCAGAATGTGTTGCCGAACAGGACATCCTGTGTGTACATCCGGCAAACCGAGGCGCTTGGTCTGGGGCACGCGGTACTGTGCGCCAGGCAGGTGGTGGGGAATGACCCGTTCGCCGTCATACTGGCCGACGACCTCATCAGCGGCGAACCGGGCGTTCTCAGGCAAATGGTGGATCTGTATCAATCAACCCAGTGTTCCGTCATTGGGGTGCAAAATGTCTCACGCGAAGAGACGCATCGGTATGGAATCGTGAAAGCGAAATCCAAGGGACCGCGGATTCACACCGTCGAGGGCATTGTGGAAAAACCATCCCCGGCGGAAGCCCCGTCCACGCTGGCGGTCGTCGGCCGGTATATCCTGACACCGCGGATTTTCGATTTGCTCGAGAACGTCGTGCCTGGCGCGGGCGGCGAAATCCAGCTCACCGACGGCATTGCCGCGTTGTTATCCCATGAGAAAGTGCTGGCTTACGAGTTTATCGGAAAACGCTTCGATTGCGGCAGCAAATTCGGCTACCTGCAGGCGACCGTTGAATACGCGTTGACGCACCCCGAGCTTAAAGACAAGTTCCTCGCCTATCTTAGAGGCCTTCAACTTTGATATTTACCGGGCCGCGTCAGGGCAATGACGCCGCTTCTCCCTTTCTGAATGGTGACAGCATCCCAAGTAGCCTTGCGTGACAAAGGGCAATATAATCCGCGCAGGCAGGTGAGTCGTTAACTCTGATTTTTGTCAGCGCTCAGGAGAGCCTCATGCCCGACAAACTGATGATTGTGATGGTAAATACCGATCCATCGGATCCTTCCGAGCTGGGCGCGCCGTTCTTCCAGGCGACGGTCGCCGCGGCGATGGAATACGAGGTGGAAGTCATCCTGACCGGACGGGCCGGTGAACTGGCGATCCGGGGCGTGGCGGAAAAACTGCGGGTACAGGAGGGCAGCCCGAAGACGGTTTACGATTTCATCAAGGACGCTCACGAAGCGGGCGTGAAATTCAAGGTGTGCACACCCACGCTCGAGCTGTGGGGCAACGAGCTCATCCCTGAAATCGAGGAGACCGTGGGCGGTGCCTACGTAATCAGCCAGGCGATGGATGAAGACGTTGTCACGTTCACCTATTAATCATTCGAAAAATAAAACGATCCAACGTTGAACCCGATCAGTGCGCAGCAGGCGTGGGAAGTTCTGCAACAGGCGGATTGCCTGTACTCCCCTGAGCAGGTGGAGTCGGCGCTCGCCGGCATGGCTTCGCGCATCAGCCAGACGCTCGCCGGCACCGATCCACTGCTCGTATGCGTCATGACCGGCGGAGTCGTTCCCTTCGGCCAGTTGCTGACCCGGCTCCAGTTCCCGCTCCAGATCGACTACATCCATGCCACGCGTTACGGAAAGCAGTTGCAGGGCGGTCAGCTTCAGTGGCTGTCTGGACCGCATCAGGATCCGCGCGGCCGGGTGGTGCTGCTTGTCGATGACATCCTGGACGAGGGCACGACGCTGGCCGGCATCGAATCGCGCTATCGCGCCGACGGCGCGCGCGAGGTTTACAAGGCGGTCCTGGTGGTGAAAAAACGCCAACGTTTGTATGACGTAAAGGTCGAATTTTCCGGCCTCGAGGTGCCCAACCGTTATGTATTCGGTTGCGGCATGGATTACAAAGGTTATCTGCGTAATATTCCGGGAATCTACGCCGAGGCGGAAGTGTGATTAGGCAAGACGAACGAGCGCAGCGAGTAGGGCTACATTTATGACAACCGTGGCTATCATTGGCGGCAGCGGCCTGACCAAGCTCAAAAACCTGCACATCACGCGGCGCGAGGTGATCCGTACGCCCTTCGGCGAACCGTCCGCGCCCATGGTGTTCGGCCAGTTGGGCGGGCGGGAGGCGGTGTTTCTGCCGCGTCATGGACCCGGTCACACGATTCCGCCACACGAGGTGAATTACCGCGCCAACATGTGGGCCCTCAAGCAAACCGGCGTGACGAAAGTCATTGCCGTCAACGCCGTGGGCGGCATTTCCCCGGATTTCCTGGCGTCGGGGACCCTGGTCATTCCCGACCAGATCATCGATTACACCTATGGACGCGCCCATACTTTCTTCGGCAGCGAACACAAGCAGGTTACGCACGTGGATTTTACCTATCCCTATTGCGATGAATTGCGGAAAATCCTGATCGAGGCGGCAAAGCGCGCCAAACTTAACGCCCGCGGGCACGGAACCTACGGCGCTACCCAGGGTCCGCGCTTCGAGACCGCGGCGGAGATTCTGCGCATGGAGCGCAATGGAGCGGATATCGTCGGCATGACCGGGATGCCGGAGGCCGGGCTCGCGCGCGAGCTCGAACTCTGTTACGCCTCGATCAGCGTCGTGGTGAACCCCGCGGCGGGGAAGAGCAAAGAGATCATCAGTCTCAAGGAAATTGAAAAAAATCTGGAGACGGGCATGGCCAACGTCCGCACCCTGCTGGAGCAGACCATCCCCTTGATCGTAAGCGTGTGAGGAGTGAAGCGTGAAGGGTAAGGAGTGAGACGTGATGAGTCTGGTTGCAGAAACTACGCAGTGCGACTGATGATAAGAATCGAGGGTTGTTTAGTTTATTAATGTAGGGTGCGCCCTGCGCACCGACCAATAAAAATGGTGCGTGGGACGCACCCTACGTACGCACCTCTAGATCCGGTGGTTAGTTCGCCTTGACCGGCGAGACGCGCACCAGTGCGCCGAATTTCGGATGGTCGAAGTAATATGTTTCCGACGATTTAACGCGCCGCGCCTCGGTCAGCCGATACGCCGGTGTGATCTGTCCCGTCCCCGCCAATATTCCCCCGCTTACCGCTTCACGCAGCGTGAGATTGACATCCAGGAGCAGGAAGCGGCTCGAATAAAACCGCAGCGCCCCCTCCAGCGCTCCGTCGGCACTCACGACCTTCACCGGCTTCGAAACTGATTTGGCCTCGGCGCTCTGTTGCCAGCGCAGGTGCGCCAGCACATGGTGCCGGCCGGAGCTTTCCAGCGCGGCTGCCGTCGCCGACAGGGAAGAATCCGCGGCTGGTTTCTCCCCGACGCTGATCGCCTCGTTCATGTCCGTGCCGGCGGATTTGTCCGGATCGCGCGCCCAGTGTTCGTCGCCTTCCAGGTCGGGAATCCGGTTTTCAAATACAACCACTTCGATTTCATAGATATTGGTGGATGGCGCCGCGGCATACGCCGGCATGCCCGGCACGGAGGCCAGAATGAGAATAAGCAGCAGCTTTTTTACCATGTTTTCCTCGCGCTGAATTTTTTATAGTATCTCTTATTCCCTGGGCAATATCGAGGGTTGAAAATGGCCATTCGGCGTGTTCTCAAGATGGGCGATCCGCTGTTGTACCGGAAAGCCGAACCGGTGAAGGGCTTTAAAACCCCGGAACTCGACGCGTTGATTGCCGACATGTTCGATACCATGGCGGCGTTGAACGGCGCCGGTCTTGCCGCGCCGCAGATCGGTGTGTCGCAGCGCGTGGCCATCTTCAGCGTCGAATCGAATCCGCGCTATCCCGACGTGGAACCCGTGCCGACCACGGTGCTGATCAACCCGATCCTGACGCCGATCGGCGACGAGATGGAAGAGGGCTGGGAGGGTTGTCTCAGCGTTCCGGGCCTGCGTGGACTGGTAACGCGTCATCAAAGTCTGCGCTACACCGGGTTCGATCAGAACGGAACTCCCATCGATCGCACGGTTTCCGGTTTTCATGCCCGCGTCGTGCAGCATGAATGCGATCACCTCGACGGCATTCTGTATCCCATGCGCCTGCGGGATATCCGCCTGCTGGGTTTCGAGGACACGCTGTTTCAGGAGCTTTAGGAAAATATCAAAAGCTGTAGGTTGGGGTGAGCAACGCAAACCCCAACAAATCGGAGATAGATGTGTGTTGGGGTTCGTTTCACTCACCCCAACCTACCCCAATTGCAAAATGTAGGTTGGGTGAGCGGTGCAAACCCCAGCAGTGGTGTAGCCCGGATGGAATGAAATGGAATCCGGGGATCACAATAATTTTTCCGTATTCCGCTTCGCTCCATACGGGCTTGTTATATCAATCGCCCCGCGAGAAGACCCGTTATTTCCCGACCTCTGAACGGACCGCCGCGGGCCTGGATTCGGGCGCGAGCGCATCGAGGAACCGGCGGATCGCCTTGATCCGGGCTTCCACCTCCGGCATGTCCCCCAGTATCCGCAGGCGGTTCGGCCCATCGAGCTTGTAGGTTTTCGGAGCGGACTGCAGCAGGCGCAGAATTACGCCGGGGTCGACATCCGGCTTGTCGATGAATTCGATGCGTACTCCGCGCGGGCCGGCGTCGATTTTCCTGATGCCCAGCGGCGTCGTTTGTATCTTGAGTTCGGTCGCCCGGAACAACAATTGCCCGGCTTCGGGCAGCACGCCGAAGCGGTCGATGATTTCCTCCTTGAGTTCCTGCAGGGCGTCGAGCGCTTTGACGGAGGAGATGCGCTTGTAAAGAATCAGGCGCATGTGCACGTCCGGGAGATAATTTTCGGGAAATAGCGCCGGCGCGTGCAGATTGATTTCCGTCCCGCTGTGCAGCGACGTGTCCGTCTCCGGCAATCGCCCCGCCTGCAGTGATTGTACTGCCCGGCTGAGCAGTTCCGAGTACAGCGTAAACCCCACTTCGTCGATCATCCCGCTCTGGGTTTCACCCAGCAGTTCACCCGCGCCGCGGATCTCGAGATCGTGCGAGGCGAGGGTGAATCCCGCCCCGAGTTCCTCCAGCGATTCGATCGCCTCCAGGCGCTTGCGCGCATCTTCGGTGAGCGCGCGCAAGTCCGGCACCAGCAGATAGGCGTAGGCACGGTGATGCGAGCGCCCGACGCGTCCGCGCAGTTGATGCAACTGTGCCAGCCCGAACTTGTCGGCGCGCTCGATGATGATGGTATTGGCGCTCGGCACGTCGATCCCCGATTCGATGATGGTGGAGCACACCAGGACGTTGAAGCGCTGATGGTAGAAATCGAGCATGATGCGTTCCAGTTCGCGCTCCGGCATCTGGCCGTGCGCGATGCGAATATCCGCTTCCGGCAGCAGTTCCTGGAGTTCGCGCGCGGCATTGTCGATCGTCCGCACCTCGTTGTGCAGGTAATAAACCTGGCCGCCGCGGCGGATTTCGCGCAGGCAGGCCTCGCGAATCACCGAGCGGTTCACCTCGCTGATGAAGGTTTTGACCGACAGGCGCCCTTCCGGGGCGGTGGTGATCAGAGAGATGTCGCGCAGCCCGGACAGCGACAGGTTCAGGGTGCGCGGGATGGGGGTGGCGGTCATGGCCAGAATGTCCGCCTCGCTGCGCAGTTTTTTCAGGCGCTCCTTCTGGCGCACGCCGAAGCGGTGCTCTTCGTCGATGATAACCAGCCCGAGACGCTTGAAGTGCACGTCTTCCTGCAGCAGGCGATGGGTACCGATGACGATGTCCACCGACCCGTCGGCGAGCGCCGTCAGCACCTTGCGCTGATCGGCCGGACTGCGGAAGCGTGACAATAGCTCGATGCGGAACGGCAGGTCAGCAAAACGGTCCTGGAAGTTCTGGAAATGCTGCTGCGCGAGCAGGGTGGTCGGAACCAGCACCACGACCTGCGCCTTTCCCATGACCGCGAGAAAGGTCGCGCGTATCGCCACTTCGGTCTTGCCGAAACCCACGTCCCCGCACACCAGCCGGTCCATGGGTTTGGTGGATTGCATGTCCTGCAGGACTTCTTGAATCGCCCGCTCCTGATCGGGGGTTTCCTCGAAGGGAAAGGCGCCGGCGAAGGATTGATAATGCTCATCCGGAAGCGGGAAGGCGTGACCCTGACGCGCCGCGCGCAGGGCGTAGATCTCGAGCAATTCCGCGGCCGCGTCGTGCGCCTTGGCGAGAGCGCGGCGCTTGGCCTTTTCCCAGGCTTCGCCGCCGAGCTTGTGCAGCGGCGCCTGTTCCGGGTCGGTGCCGGTGTAGCGGCTGATGAGGTGCAGCGACAACACCGGGATGTACAGTTTGTCGCCGTCGGCGTATTCGAGCGCGAGAAACTCCGCCGGGCCGTCGCCGATATCCAGCGTCTGCAATCCGAGATAACGCCCCACGCCATGGTCCTCGTGCACCACCGGATCGCCGATCTCGAGTTCCGCGAGACTGCGGATGATCGCCGCCGGTTCGCGTTCGCCGCGCACGCGCCGGCGGCGTTGCGCGGCGCGCTCGCCGTAGAGTTGCGCCTCGGTGATGACGGCAATGCCCGGCTCCTTGAGGAGCAGGCCTTTTTCCAGATCGGCTACCGTCAGCCCGAGTTTTGTGTTGCCGTTGATAAACGCATGCCAGCCGGAGACATCCTCCGGGGGGTGACGATGTTCCTGCAAGAGGCCTCTCAGCGTCTCGCGCCGGCCGGCGGATTCCGCGACTACCAGGATGCGTCCCGGGAAATCACGCAAGTACTGGAACAGTGCGCCATAAGGCGCGTCGGATTTGTGGTCAACGGGGAGGCTGGCCGGGGGACGCGTGCCGTAGGCAATTACCTTCATGTTTTCCTGTTCCGCCGATGAATTGTCTTCAGTGGTGAATT
>JBBTKS010000082.1:0-1122 GCA_038058885.1 Pseudomonadota bacterium | reverse complement strand
ACCTCTGACCTTCAGCGTCGGAGGCTGACGCTCTATCCAGCTGAGCTAAGGGCGCATATTTGCACTATGGTATCACTCGAAATCTGTCAATTCCTGCGGGCGGTCGTCAGTTTAAGTTAAGAAGCTCACCGCCCCCCCCTGCGACACCCCCCGCCTTGCCATGAGAACCGCGGGCAAGGCGTTTGATCTTGGTCATTTCCTGACGGGAACGGGCAAGCAAGAATACCCGTCGAACCAGGCAGCGTCTATCCTGTGAACTACGAGGGTATTTTTTCAAAGTGAATATTAGGTTATACTAATACAGTTAAATTCAGGGTTCCGCCACTCGGCGGGCAGAGCGAAACTTCAACATTGAAACGGGTAGGGTAAACAATGACTGATCGTGCATTTCTGAAATCTTTCGTGGGGCTGATCGTCGCGCTGGTGGCGTTGACGGTTGTCCTTTTCGTCGTCGCGCAGATCATCGGCGGTAAGCCGTCGAAGACTGTCGAAGCCACGGCCGATGCCAAGGCGGTCGCCGAGCGCATCAAGCCGGTCGGTGAGCTGACTGTTGGTGCGGCTCAAACGGCGAAGATGGCAACTGCCTCTTCCAATCCGCTGATGGACGCCATCATTCCTTCCGCGAATGCCGCGGGTGCGGATGACAACAAGGGCAAGAAGATCTATGACGCAAGCTGCATGGCCTGCCACGCCGCCGGTGTCGCCGGTGCGCCGAAGTTGGGTGACAAGGCCAATTGGGCACCGCGCATCGCCCAGGGCGCTGACACGCTGCACACGCATGCCATCAAGGGCTATCAGGGCAAGGCCGGCATGATGCCGCCCAAGGGCGGCAACATGGGCGCCAAGGATGAAGATGTGAAGGCCGCTGTGGATTACATGGTGTCGCAGAGCAAGTAAGTCTCGTCTGTTTTCAGTAATAAAAAAGCGGCCGTAAGGCCGCTTTTTTATTTGGTCCTTCCGGCTGTAGAGGCGGGATTTATCCCGCCCGTGGGCGGGAGAATGCAGCCCTACTTCGCCTGAAGGACCTTTATTTGTTTTAGGAAAGCGCGCCGCCGCGATCGAGACACCGATACCGTACCGCCTCCGCCACATGCGCCGGACGGATCGTCTCCTCCGCCGCCA